>JANONY010000170.1:0-2485 GCA_031421055.1 Actinomycetes bacterium
AGTTCGGTGACCTTGTGCTCGTTGTGGGTCGCGAGTACGAGTTTCATCATGCCAGCGCCGCCACCTGCATCGCGGTGAGGTCGGCGGTACCGCCGAGCGCGAGGTCGAGCAGAGCGTTGAGCTCGTTGCGGTCGAAGGGCGCGCCCTCTGCCGTGCCCTGCACCTCGACAAAGAGCCCGCGGCCGGTGACGACGACGTTCATGTCGGTCTCGGCGCGCACGTCTTCGACGTAGGCGAGGTCGAGCAGCGGTACGCCGTCGATGATGCCGACGCTGACCGCCGCAACCGAGTCGATGAGCGGCTTCGCGTTCTTGCCGATGAAGCCCTTGTCACGGCCCCACTCGACGGCATCGGCGAGTGCAACGTAGGCGCCGGTGATGGCCGCGGTGCGAGTGCCGCCATCCGCCTGCAGCACGTCGCAGTCGATCACGAGGGTGTTCTCGCCGAGCGCCTTGGTGTCGACAACGGCGCGCAGACTACGGCCAATGAGTCGTGAAATCTCGTGCGTGCGGCCGCCGACCCTTCCTTTGACTGCTTCGCGGTCCATCCGCTCGTTCGTCGACCGAGGCAGCATCGCGTACTCGGCCGTAACCCAGCCCTTGCCCTTGCCGGTGAGCCAGCGCGGCACGCCGTTGGTGAACGAGGCGGTGCACAGCACCTTGGTGCGGCCGAAGCTGATCAGCGCTGAGCCCTCCGCCTGATCGCTCCAGCCGCGCTCAATGATAATCTCGCGCAGTTGGTCTGCCTCGCGGCCGTCCGCGCGTTTGTCAGAAGCCTGTGTCATTTTCTCTCTTTCATGATCGGGATCGTGCCGGTTTCAACCAGATCGACGGTCGTGACTTCTGGCCCGAGAAAACGGGAGGCGAGGCGCAGAAACTCGTCTTTGCTGTCGCCGGTGGCCTCGAAGGTGTAGCTGGGTGCGGCCGATGCGGTGCGCTCTAGGCCGTGGCGCACGAGGGTGCGGTACACGTCGAACGCCGTCTCTTCTGCACTAGACACGAGCGTCACGTTCTCGCCCATGACGTACTGAATCGCCCCGGCAAGCAGCGGGTAGTGCGTGCAGCCGAGCACCAGCGTGTCGATCTCAGCCGCCTTAAGCGGCTCGAGGTACTGCTCTGCGGTCGCGAAAAGCTCCGCGCCGCTCGTGACCCCGCTCTCGACGAATTCGACGAAACGCGGGCAGGCTGCCGTGAAGATTTCGAGGTCGGATGCCGCGGCAAAGGCGTCGTCATACGCCAGCGATTTGACCGTGCCGACCGTGCCAATCACGCCAACGCGCTTATTGCGCGTTTGGCGAACGGCGGCCCGAACGGCTGGCTGGATCACCTCGACCACTGGAGTGCCTTCGTAGCGTTCGCGCGCATCCCGCAGCATTGCCGCACTCGCCGTGTTGCAGGCGATGACGAGCATCTTCACGCCCTGGGCGACGAGGTCGTCCATCACCTCGAGAGCGAACTGCCGAACCTCGGCAATGGGCTTTGGGCCGTACGGAGAGTGCGCCGTATCGCCGACGTAAAGAAGTGATTCGTGCGGAAGCTGATCGATGATCGACCGCGCAACGGTGAGTCCGCCGACGCCGCTGTCGAAGACTCCAATCGGCGCATCACTCACGCTGCCCAAGTTTACTGACCCAGAGCTACTTCAGCTTCTCGTAGATCTCTTTGCAGGTCGGGCAGACCGGAAACTTCTCTGGGTCGCGCGACGGAGTCCACAGTTTGCCGCACAGCGCACGTACCGGCTTGCCGCTCAGGGCAGACTCCATGATCTTGTTCTTCGGGGCGTAGTGCGAGAAGCGCTCGTGGTCGCCTTCTTCGACCTGCTCTTTGTTGAGCAGCTCTTCGAGCTCGCGCTCGAGAGTGTCGGTGCCTGTGCCGCCGCCGGTCTGGTCTGTGTCAGCCATGCGTCTATCCTATGACCGGAGGCCGGGACGGCCTCCGGCGCTGGCATCGCACCGAGCCCCGAAAGGGCCTCGGCCTCAGCTCCAGCGCGCTCAGTTGCGCAGCGCGGCCGCGAGAATCTCTGGGCCTCGTCGCTCGAAGATGCGGCCACCAATGCGAACGCCGGCATACAAGGCGAGCGCGCCAAGGCCGACCCCGGTCACGAGCGACAGAATCGCCCATGGCAAGCCGAACATGAAACCAAACGCCGCGAACACAATCGCTGGCGCCGACAGCAGCATGATGCCAAAGAACGAGAGGGCTTGGATGAGCCCCGACGCATTGCCGCCCGCCTGCGGTTGCGAGAACGGTGAGTCGCCAGGCCGCACCGCCGGGTAGGGGAAGCGCGCCGACATGATGCTCGACAAACCGAGTCCGATGAGCAAAATCGAGCTACTGACCCCGATCAGAGACGGAAGCACATTCCAGTCGCAAACGCGGGCTATGCTGATTACCGACCCAACCACGAACCGAAGGCTGCCGACCGTCTGGGCCGGAAGCAGCCGGCCGAGCCGGTGGGCCCGACCGTTCGTGCTCGCCGCGATGTG
>JANONY010000171.1:0-6074 GCA_031421055.1 Actinomycetes bacterium
GAGCGACACCCGGCACCGGGCTTCGCGATGCAACCCGTCGCACGAAGCGCCGACTCACGAGCCGGGGCGCTACCGTCGGGGCGTTGATCATCGCGGCAGTGTGGACGCTGCCGACCCTTGGTCTGTTCGTTACGTCGTTCCGACCGGCTGGTGAGGTCGCGACCACCGGGTGGTGGACGATCTTCGCCAACTGGGGGCTGACGTTAGACAGCTACGTGCAGGCACTTGGCTCGGGCAACAGCACGCTCACCCTCGGCGACGCGTTCGTCAACTCGATTGCGATCACCGTACCTGCGACGATATTTCCGCTGGTCATCGCGAGTATGGCGGCCTACGCCTTCGCCTGGATCGACTTTCGCGGCAAGAACGCCATCTTCATCGGCGTCTTTGCCCTGCAAATTGTCCCATTGCAAATGGCACTGGTACCGCTACTCAGCCTCTTCTCGCGTGGCATGAATATCGGCGGAGTTCAGATATTTCCGGGCCTCAACGCGAGCGGCTCGTACACCCAGGTCTGGATTGCGCACACGATCTTCGCGTTGCCCCTAGCGATATTCCTGCTGCACAATTTCATCGCGGAGATTCCGCGCGAACTCATTGAGGCCGCACGCGTTGACGGGGCGGGACATGGTCAGATCTTCTTCCGCCTCGTGCTGCCGCTCACCGTGCCGGCCGTCGCATCCTTCGGCATCTTCCAGTTCCTGTGGGTGTGGAACGACCTACTGGTGGCGCTCGTGTTTGCCGACGGTCGGGTGGCGCCGATCACAAAGGCGCTGGCCGAACTCAGCGGTCGCTACGGCGAGACGTGGCACCTGCTGACTGCGGGCGCCTTCATCTCGATCATCGTGCCGATCATCGTGTTCCTCGCCCTGCAGCGCTTCTTTGTGCGAGGCCTCCTCGCGGGCAGCACCAAAGGGTAGGGCGCCAGACCAACCGGGTCCGTCGATATCGCCTAAGCCGTGCGTGGCTGGGGAGAGAAATCGATGGGCCCGGTTGCCATTCTTCTTTGCAGGCGTTGCGCCCTGAACGAACGGGCAAATTCGTGAAAGCACCCGTGCGTAGGGTGAGATGGTGAACATGCGGCCGGGTGGAAGAACAGGGGATGCCGCAGCGCAGCGCGCGGCAAACGCCGCCGCCCCAAAGATTCCAGACCTGCTCTCTCGCATCGGCGAACTGTTTCGCCCGCACCGCACCACACTCACGATCACGATCGTGCTCGTTCTGTTTAGCGCAGCGCTCGGCGTCTTTCCGCCGCTGCTGACCAAGCAGGCGTTCGACGTTGGGCTGTTTCCGCCCGGAGGCACCCCGAACGTACCCGTGTTGTTCGAGTTGGTTGCGCTCATGGTTGGGCTCTGGATCGCCTCGGCTCTGCTGGGGGTATGGCAGACCTGGTTGACGGCCACGGTGGGTAACAAGGTGATGGGGGCGCTTCGCATCCGACTGTTTGGTCATTTGCAGGCGATGGAGCTCGCGTTCTTCACCAAGACCAAGACCGGCGTGATTCAGTCGCGGCTCGCCAATGACGTCGGCGGAGTCGCCGGTGTGTTGAGCAACACGATCTCGAGCGTCATCGGCAATACGGTGACGGTGATCGCCGCGCTCGTGAGCATGCTCGTGCTCAGTTGGCAACTTACCCTCGTGGCGGTCGTGCTCTTGCCGGTGCTGGTGATCGCCCAGCGCCGCGTCGGGCAGGTGCGCGCGCGCATCGCAACCAAGACGCAAGAGTCGCTCAGCGAGATGTCGGCGATCACGCAAGAGGCGCTGAGTGTCAGCGGCATTCTGCTTGCGAAGAGCTTCAATCAACAGGGTGCCGAGACCGCCCGCTACACGGCGGAGAACGAGAACCAGGTCAGCCTGCAGGTGCGGCAGCAGATGAGTGGCCAGTGGTTCTTCGCGCTGGTCAGCATCTTTCTTTCGATCATTCCGGCGGTCATCTACCTGGCGGGTGCGTGGCTGTTGCTCGACGGCGTGACCGTCACAGCCGGAACCATCGTCGCATTTACGACCGTGCAGGCGCGACTGATGTTCCCGCTCATGGGCCTGCTGCGGGTCGCCCTCGACCTGCAGACCTCGAGCGCTCTTTTCGCCCGCATCTTCGAATACCTCGACCTCACCCCGGCAATAACCGATCGACCGGATGCGCATCCGGTCACCCGAGACCGCCTCGGGCGGGTCGAGTTCGACGATGTGCTGTTCCGTTACCCAGACGCGGGGGATGAGACTCCGGCCACCCTGCGCGGCCTCAGTTTCACCATCGAGCCTGGCCAGTTTGCGGCCTTCGTCGGGCCGTCGGGGGCAGGCAAGACGACGGTGAGCTACCTCATCCCGAGGTTGCACGATGTGACCAGCGGGCGAGTGCTCTACGCGGGCGACGACGTGCGCGAGCTTGAGCACGAATCCCTCGTGGCGAGCATCGGCATCGTGAGCCAAGAGACGTACCTGTTTCACGCCACGATTGCCGAGAACCTGCGCTACGCGAAGCCGAGCGCGACGCAGGCAGAGCTCGAGGCCGCGGCGACGGCCGCCAACATTCACGCCACGATCGTCTCGTTCCCGTTGGCCTACGACACCGTCGTCGGTGAGCGCGGCTACCGGCTCAGCGGCGGAGAGAAACAGCGCATCGCGATCGCCCGCGTGCTGCTGAAAGACCCGGCGGTCCTGATTCTGGATGAGGCAACAAGCGCCCTTGACTCCATCTCTGAGGCCGTGGTGCAGCAGGCCCTCGACACCGCCTCGAAGGGCAGAACGACCATCGCGATCGCGCACCGCCTCTCGACGATCGTCGCCGCCGACGTGATCTTCGTGGTCGCCGACGGGCGCATTGTGGAGCGGGGGACGCACAGCGAGCTGCTCGCGGCCGGTGGCACCTACGCGGGATTATACGAACAGCAGGTAGCCGCAACCTAGGCCGCTCGGTACAGTGGGGCAGTCCGCGAAATTCTGTCTTGGAGTGCCGTGTCGAACCCCGTAGCTACCGTGAGCGTTCCGCCGGCGCGGGCTGGGCTCAGCATCCAGTCGATTTTGCTCATCATGTTGCTGCTGGTCAGCATGCTTTCGAGCGTCGTGATCGGGGCGATTGGGTTCGTCAACGGCCGCGAGTCGCTGCGCGATGCCGCGTTCGCGAGCTTGACCGAGGTGCGTGATTCTCGCGCCCGCGAAGTGAGTGGCCTGTTCAGCACAATCGAGAACACGTTGCTGCTTGAGAGCAGTGGCGAGAGCGTCACCGGCGCGCTGGCCGACTTTGACGCCGCATACTCTGAGCTCGATTCGAGCGAACTGAGCGCTGACGAGAGCGACGCCGTCGACGCCTGGTATGAGGAGGTGTTCGCGGCAGACCTCAGCGAAGCGACCGGCGAGAGGGTGAACGCGAACTCGTTCGCGCCGATCACGCCCGCGCAGCGCTGGCTGAGCGCGCACTACACAATCGACAACCCCCCGGTCGATGAGAGCAACTGGAGTGTCGCGATCGCGCGCTATGACGCGTACTTCACGCACATGACCGAGACGCTCGGCTACAAGGATGCCCTGCTCATCAACGAAGCAGGAACGGTCGTCTACTCAGCACGCAAGGGCGTTGATCTCGGCACCGACCTGTTGAGCGGGCCCTACCGCTTCACCAACCTCGCGACCGCGTTCTCTGACGCGATGGCGCGCAACATCGCCGATGACGCGGTGTTCAGCGACTTCGAGTTCTACTCCCCGCAACTCGCCCAGCCGACCGCGTGGGCGGTGTCCCCGGTGCAACTCGACGGCCATATAATCGGTGCGCTGGCTGTGGCGCTTCCGATCGACGAGATCAACGCGGTCATGACCACTGGCGGCGACTGGTCGGCGACGGCGCTTGGCGACACCGGCGAGACCTACCTCGTCGGCGACGACCAGTTCATGCGGTCAACGTCGCGCGCCCTGCTCGAAGACCCGAAGGGCTACGAGGCCGCGGCGGTCCGTTCAGGCGTGTCGGCCGAAGACGCGGCTCTCGCGGTGAGCAAGCAGCAGTCACTGCTCGTGCAGCCGGTGCGCACCGAAGCCGTCGACCTCGCGCTGGCCAACCAGACCGGAAGCCTCATCGAGTCCAACGGTTACCTTGGCGGTGAGACGCTCACCTCGTTCGCTCCGATCGGCCTCGAAGAGCTCGACTGGGTCATCGTGGCGCAGATCGACACGAGTGAAGCTTTCGCGCCGGTTGATGACTTTACGAAGAAGCTGGCCATTTCATCCGCCGTCATTCTGTTTGTTGTCGCGATGCTGTCGATAGTGCTCGCGCAGATTATCGTGCGGCCGCTCAAGCGGCTCAAGGTTGCCGCGAGGCGCATTGCCTCCGGCGAGGTAGGAGTGCAGGTCAACGCCGGCCGCAGCGACGAACTCGCCGAGCTCGGCGCGGCGTTCAATGACATGAGCGTGAGCCTCGCGGTGAAGGCGGGCCTGCTCGAAGAGCAGCAGAAGGAGAACGACCGACTGCTCGGATTTCTCATGCCGGAGAGCGTGGCGAAGCGCTATCGCGAGGGTGTGCAGACCATCTCGCAAGAGCACCAAGAGGTGACCGTCATCTACGGCGACATCGTCGGGTTCGAAGAGTTTGGTCGAACGATGCCGTCAGAGCAGGCGCTCGAACAGCTCAACGACCTGTACCGTCGCTTCGATGACGCGGCAGAAGAGCACGGCATCGAGCGCGTACGTAGCACTCGTCAGGGCTACCTCGCCAGCTGCGGGCTCTCGATACCGCGAGTCGACCACGCCCGCCGCACCGTCGACTTCGCGATCGAGATGCAGACCATTCTGTCGCGCTTCGGCGCACAGCACGGCGTCGAACTCAACCTTCGCGCGGGGCTCGACTCTGGCACGGTCACGAGCGGACTCGTCGGTCGAGCGCATGTCTCGTACGACCTCTGGGGGGATGCGGTCAACCTGGCCTTCAACCTGCAGCGCGGAACCAACGAAGCAGGTGTATTCCTCACCGAGCAGGTGTACGACCGCCTGCCAGACACATCCGAGTTGCTGCCGGTGCCGACGGCCGAGGGTGCCCCCAGCGTCTGGCGACTCAACCCGGACATCGACCGTGATTGAGCTCATCACGCAGCCGTGGTTCTGGCCGGCGGTGGTCGTGGTGGTTGGGGTGCCCGTGCTGCTGCTCGTGCTGACGGAGCTTCAAGCGACGCTCGTGCGACGCGGCAGCCCTGGCTCGCGCATCGTCTCGCTGCTGCGCAACTTCGTTGTGCCCGTTGGCGGGCTGCTTCTGCTTCTCAGTCAGACCGCCAGCGTCGACTCGGCGGAGTACACCTGGACTCGCATCGCGGCGACAGTCTTCGGCTTCCTGGTGATTCTGGTGCTGCTCAACGGGCTCAATCTCGCGGTCTTCGTGACGGCCAAGAGCGGCACCTGGCGCAACCGCATCCCCTCGATTTTCACCGATATCGCCCGCGCACTTCTCATCATCATTTGCCTGTCAGTGCTGTTCTCGTTCGTCTGGGGTGCCGACATCGGTGGCCTCTTCACGGCGCTCGGGGTTGGCTCGATAGTCATCGGTTTCGCGCTACAAAACGCGGTCGGCTCTGTCGTCAGCGGCTTGTTTCTGCTGTTCGAGCAGCCCTTTGAAATCGGCGACTACCTTCGCACCAGCGAGGGTAAGGGCAAGGTCGTCGAGATCAACTGGCGCGCTGTGCACATTGACAATGGCAACGGTGTGACGGTGATCCCCAACTCAGAACTGGCCGGTTCGGCTTTTCAGAACCTCAGCCGGTCGTCGAGCCCGTTTGAGGCGTCGACGATTGTGAAGTTCACCACCGACGATCCGCCGCAGGCCGTTATCGACCTGCTCGTGCAGGTGGCGAGTGACCTGCCAAAGCGGCATCCCGACGCGGAGCCCTCGGCGAGCCCGATCGGTAAGGCGAAGTACGAGGTCAACATTCCCGTGCTAACGCCAAAAGACGAGGGCAGCAGTCTTGGCCTCTTCACCACCCGGCTCTGGTACGCCTCACGTCGTTCCGACCTGCATCTCGACGGCGACCTCACCGACAATTTCCGCACGCCGCAGCGCTTGATGGAGGCGCTTCGGCTGTTCGCGCCGGCGCTCTATG
>JANONY010000172.1:0-23231 GCA_031421055.1 Actinomycetes bacterium
AGGGAACCGCGAGCTGCACGCCCACCAGCGCGAAAGTCACGACGACCGCGGGAACGACGATCGCAGATGGCCACCGAAACCTGGCACCGAAAAGCGCGATGCCCGAGCCGAGCACCGTCGCCACGATCGCGAGCACGATGAAGTGCACATTGGCATAGATCGGCCACCAGGCGAGGGCGCACACCGCCATTGCGCACCAGAGTGCGATCGTGTTGGCAATCGCGCTCGGCGCGGTCAATGTCACGCGAGCCACCGCATCCGCTCTCTGCGTCGTCATGCGCGCGCCCCGAGCAGCGAGCGATTGAGGTCGTCGAGGTAGCCGATGGTGAGCACACTGAGGCCAGGCACTTGACGAAGACCGGGAATCGACTCTGGATCGCAGACCACCGCGAGCACCTCGACGCCGAGAGGAAACTTCGACGAAGCCGCACGCAACGATGCGGGCGTTGCCCCTGAGCCGCAAATAAGGAAAGCTACAGAAATTCCAGAAACGCGCGTCGCAGCGACCCTCGAGACATCGACAAGCGGCAAAGTAGCGTCAGAACTCTCCACCCGCGCGAGGTCGTCGAGTAGTCGGTTGCGGCTCAGTGTGGCGAGTGACTTCACGGCGAAAACCTTGCGCTTAGCAAACTCCGGCGTCGTCTCGCTCACTATGACCGATACGTCGCGCGTGTCACGAATCGCACGCACACCGAGTGAACCGGCGACGCTGACCGCGAGCTCGAACTGCTCGACAGTCGCGTAGTCGGCGGCCGCGAGGCTGAGCGCGATCACGAGGTGACTTCGCTTGGTCTGCTCGAATTGACGCACCATGAACACACCGGTCTTCGCGGTCGACTTCCAGTGAATGTGCCGCTGCTCGTCGCCAGGAAAGTAATCGCGAAGCGTGTGAAAAGAAAGGTCGCTCGCCGAGAGCTCCCCCGTCGCATGACCCTCGAGATCATGAACGAAGCCCGTGCTCATGCTCGGAATGCCGATCGTCGCTGGATGCACAATCACCTCGTGGGCCGCCGCCCAGGTGTGCTCTCTGCGCACGAGTCCAAGCGGGTCTGCGCGCACCAGCCGCACCGGCCCTACCGTCACGACACCGCGCCACGTCGCGGGAACCATGAACTCACTTCGGCTCTCGCCGTTGGGCGCGAGTGCTGGCGTGACGATCTCGGCGACACCCTGCCCGACGGGAACTTCGAGCGTGATCGCCGTACTTCGCAGTCGGGAAGGATTGCGCACGAGCAACTCACCCACGACGGGATCGCCGACGACCGTGCGCGGTCTCGCCACGTCGAGGGAGACCCGCAGCCGCGTTCGACCGACCAAGTACAACGCGGCAACGACGAGAAGCACGAGGTCGGCCCAGCCGAGAATGACCAGCTCAATCCAGCCGAAGCGGTAGCCGGCAATTAACCCGACCGGTGCGATAGCGAGCATCGTCCAGCCGAGCGGGGTGACCACATCTGCCGCTCGCACGGCGACGCGCACGGCGAAGCGCTTCACGGTGCGCAGCGAGCGCACAATAGCGACCACCACATCGGCGAGAAGACCAGTGCGCGCGCCAACTAGCCGGGTGCGCGCGTTGGTCAGGCCGCCCGTCAAGCTGGAGTGGTGGCTATCGAACGTCACACGGCTTGCCGCTCACTCGGTGGGGACGTCTCGATCAGCAACTGAGCGATCACACTCGAGGCGGTGACGCCGTCGAACTCGGCCTCTGGGTCAAGCATGAGGCGGTGCGCGAGAACCGGCTCGGCAAGCGCCTTGATGTCGTCGGGAATGACGTAGTAGCGACCGTTCGACGCGGCGAGCGTCTTGGCAGTTCGCACCAGGGCGAGGGCGCCGCGCACGCTTGCTCCGAGTCGCACTTCGGTGGCCGAGCGAGTCGCGTCGACGAGGCGCCCAACGTAGTCGTTGATCGACGGGTCGACATGCACGGTGCGCGCGAGTTCAGCCATCTCGACCACGACATCCGAGGTGATGACGTGCGCGACAACCGTGTCGTGCGCCTTGGCTGTCGCACCCTCGAGAATGCGCATTGTCGATGCGTGGTCAGGGTAGCCGATCGAGGTCTTCATGATGAATCGGTCAAGCTGCGCCTCCGGAAGCCGGTAGGTACCGGCTTGCTCGACCGGATTCTGCGTCGCGATCACCATGAACGGCTCGCCGACGCTCCGGCTCACGCCGTCGACGGTGATGTGACCCTCCTCCATCACTTCGAGCAGCGCCGACTGCGTCTTCGGGCTCGCCCGGTTAATCTCGTCGGCGAGAACGATGCTCGCGAAAATTGGGCCGCGGTGAAACTCGAAGGCCTGCTTACTCGCATCCCAGATGCTCACCCCCGTGATGTCACCAGGCAGCAGGTCTGGAGTGAACTGGATGCGGTTGTTCGTGCCCTGAACGCTCTGGGCCATTGCGCGCGCGAGCGAGGTCTTTCCGGTACCGGGAAAGTCTTCGAGCAGCAAGTGCCCCTCGCTCAGCAACGCAGTGTACGCAAGCCGCACCACGAAAGTCTTGCCGAGAAGTACCTGCTCGACACTCGACACAAGGCGCGTGAAGACGCCAGCGAACCATGTCGCTTGTTCTTGGGTCATCGTCATAGCAGTACTCCTCAGGGGCGTGCGTTGGCGCGGGGCATTAGTTGTTGCAGGCATTTTCGTAGAAGCCCGGATCTTCGTATCCATCGACAGTAGCCTTCACTCGCATTGCGACCGCATCTGCTGGCACGTTATCGCTTGGGGTCGAGCGAAAGGAGTTGTCCCAGTGGTCGATGCCAAGCACGATCGGAGTGTTGTAGCTAATCGCGTAGTCAACCGTGACCGGACCTGCATTCTGCGGCTCTTCGAGGAACGGCGGCGACGAGGTCGTCGCGTCACAGCCTGCGGTCGCGACACGCGCATTGATCGGTTTGAGGGTGATTGCGCCCGATGCGGTACCGCAGTACGTGTCGCTGTCATTGCGGCAGGCGCGGAAGATCACGTCAATGTCAAGGCCGTAGGTGGCGCCAGGTTCGCCGAGCGTGGTAAGCCACTCGTCGTCTGGCACATCGCGCCAGACCGGGTCAGAGCTGAGTCGGTACTGGTACTTAACCACCGTGCCCGACGCAGAGAGGGAGTCAGAGATGATGTCGAATTGGCCGCTGCCCCGGTTCGCGATGCTCGCTTCCGCGGTTGGCACGCCTGGCGCCTCGAGGCTCATCGTCGCGCCGGTACTCGTCGCGGTGCAGTAGGCACCATTGCTCGAGTAAATGAAGTACGTGTAGACCTCACCGTCGACCGAGGTCGTATCGGTGTACGCCGACGTCACGTCGCCGGTGATTGGGGCAACACTCGTGCAATCCGCGGGAGTGCCCGCGCCGTCGATGCGCGCAACGCGGTAGGTGACGGCCGAGCCGCCGTTGGAGCCGCTATCACCCCAGCTCACCTCAATATCGCCGTTGGTTGCGCTCGTTGCCTGCGCTGCCGGGTTGGGTGGCGTCGGTGGGCCAACCGTGCGCACCGTCGTCGCCGTGCGATTCCAATCGGAGGCGGAGATCACTTGCGCACTATTGCGCGCGTACACCTGCACCGAGTACACAACGTCGTTGGCGAGCCCAGCGATCGTGTTGCTCGTCACCGCCGCACCGACGTTTGTTGACGAAACCCCGACCACGATGACCGTGTACCCGACGACGCCGGTGCCAGGGCTCGGTTCGGGCACAGCAGACCACGAGACATCGATCGAGCCGCCGTTCGGAGCAGAGACCGGGTCGGTAGCAACCGCGGTTACCGTCAGCGGCGCCGCCGGAAGGTAGTCGATCGAGTACAAGTCGCTGAACGCACTTGGCGCCGAGTCCCCAATCTCGTTGGTCGCAATCACTTGGAAGCTGTACAGGTTGCCGACCGTCAGCCCAGGAATCGCGCACAAGAGCTCTGTGCCGCAATCGTGCGAGAAGTTTCCGTGGCTAGAACTGACAATCCGATAATTCGTGACCGTGGAGTTGTTGGGTTGCGGAGGCGTAATGCGCAGCGTAAGTTGCCCATCCACGAACGAATTGGCCTGCCGTGTTGGCTTCGCCGGAGCGTCTGGCACGTCCTGAATCGATATCCGCACGAGGCCCCACGCGTACCGATCTGGGTCATTCGTGGCATCCGCCACCTGGTACTGAACGGTGACTTCGCCTGGCGAGGCCGCTTCGGCGACGTCGGCAGTGATACGGCTGTTGTCGTCTGAGACGACAATGGAAACGCCAGACGGCAACTGTGCTCCGTCCGCGCCGATCACCTGCACAACTCGAAGTGGCACCGCGGGAAAAGGGTTGCCGACCTCATCGTTGGCCAGCACGTCAATTACTGTCTGCTCGCCACGCTTGGTGGTCGCAAGGTCAGCGGATGGGCGCGCCAGCGGACGGGTGGATGGCACAACCCGCAGTTCGATGCGCCCCGATCCCCCGGCGGTGACGGCATCGCGCACACCGACCGTCATCGACGTCGACGATCCCTTAACGGCGCTTTCAGCAGCCGTGATGGTGATCTGCTGACCGCTGAGAGAATAGCTGAATCCCGTCGGCGGCGGGTCGAGAATCGTGAACGCAAGTTCGTCGCGGTCGTCTGGCGCCGGATAGTCGGTCAGCTCGACGAGATCCACCACCTTTTCCTGTCCGGGTTCGAACTCGATGAGCGCGCCGGTAAAATTAGGTGGCTGGTTGTCTCGCGGTTCGACCGTGATCGGCAGAACCAGCACCGCCGTGCGGCCGTCAGGGTCTGACGCTGAACTGCCATCGGTCACCTCGAACGAAATCGAGGCGAGCCCGAAATAGAGGTCGGTCGAGGTGAACTGCAGCGTGTCGCGGTCGACAACGAGAGCCGAGCCGTCGGAGTGGGTCGCCGACACCACGCTTAAGTCGGTCAGGCGCACCCGCTTATCGCCGACGGCGATGACGTAGTCGTTGAGCTCGATGGTCAGAGTCTCTTCACTGATGACGGTGAGCGCAGGCGCACGACGATCAAGCTGCGGAAGGGCGTCGTTGAGTCCAGGAACCCAAATGAGGGCGAGTGAGCGAATACTCTCATCGTCTGGGCGCACGACCGCGAACGGGATGATCTGGCTCTCATCGCGCACCGGCACTCGAATACTCCTATTTGCCAGCACTTCGACTCCTGGGTAGCCGGGCAGCAACGCGACCCCGAGGTCGGCTGGGTCACCGTCGGCAAAGAACACCTGGCCGAGTACTGCAACATCCACGGTTTCGCGGCCCTGAATGTCGGTGAGAGTAAGCACCGAGTCGTCCACAATCGGGTACGCGAGCGGCGCGTCGTCAGAGACGATCACCCTGATGAAGTTCGAGCTGCGCCCCCCGCGACCGTTGCTGATCGTATACAAAGCGCCGTACTCGCCGGCCACCGCCGGTGGGGTTATGTGCACAACCCTTGCACCGATTATCTCGAGCTCGACATCCGCGCTCGTCGCTTCAACCTCGGCCACCGTCAGCTCGTTGCCGTCTGGGTCTGAATCATTGGCGAGCACTTGCACGCGCACGCTCGCGCCGGGTCGCGCGCGAACTTCGTCTTCGATTGCGACCGGGTTGCGCGCTTCCTCGAGTTGTGGGCTGATGCCGACGCGCACTGTGCCGGTCGATCGCGCGCCGAGCGCATCGATGAGGGTGTACGTGAAGGTGTCGGTGCCGGCGGAGTATCGGCCGGCCTCGTACACGATGTAGTTGGAACCGAGCTCGACCACGGCACCCTTTTCTGGGTTGCTCTCGAGTCCGAGCAGTTGCACTGAGTCGCCGTCCGGGTCGATGCCGACCAGCGGTACGTCGATGCGCACGGGAGAACCAGCGAGCACCCGCGCAACAATGCGCGAGGGCGACGCCGCTCGATTGCTCTCGACATTTGGCTCGCGCACTTGAATTGAGACTTCAGCCTCGGCGGTCTGCCCGTCTGGTCCGACCACCTGATAGCTGGCCGTGAAATTTCCCGTGGTCTCTGGCGCAAGGTATCGCAAGCTCGTTCCGCTGACGAACAGCAGCCCGGCGTCGTCGTCTAGCCCCCGCACGAGCCGCGGGTTGAGGGTGATCGGTTCGCCATCCGGCTGCTCGTCATTGTCAAGCACAGCTATCGTGATGGCGTCACCAATCCGAGCCGTCGCGGTGTCGTCACGAGCAATGGGCGGCTGAGCGAGGGCAGGGCGAGCGATCTCGATGACGGTGATCGTGCCGTCTGCGGTGGCGAGGCCGTTGCTGATGCGATAGCCGAAAGTCACCGGGCCGGCGAGTGGCGCGAGGAGCGTGATGCGCACGGCCCGCTGCTCGAGCACGTCAGCGCGTACACCGGAGTTCGCGGCAAGATCCATCACCTTTGTCACCAGCAGCACGCCGCCTGCTGGATCGATGTCGGTGGCAGCAACGTCAACCGTTCTACTGCTCAGGCTCTGCACAAACACTGTCTTCGGTATCGCGATCGGGACCGTGTTCGAGTCGGGTGGCGCGGCAACGTCAACCCTGATGCGTCCAACCGCCGTCTGATCGCCGTCGGTGACAACGTAGTCGAGGTAGTGCGTGCCGACGACCTCGCTGCGAAATCTGAACGTGCCGCGCTCGAGGTTCGGTGTGATCGTGACGCCGCTCTTTGGCGGCACCGCGTTGAGTCGAATCGGGCCTACGCCGCCGCTCACGTGTTCAAGCGGCTGGATGCGCACCTCAACCCCGGCGTAGGCGAGCACGACAAATGGTTCTGCCTCAATCGGCACCTCACCGTCAGCGCGCACCATCACGACGAGCGAACCG
The DNA here is from genome assembly GCA_031421055.1 of Actinomycetes bacterium. Classification (GTDB taxonomy): domain Bacteria; phylum Actinomycetota; class Actinomycetes; order Actinomycetales; family Microbacteriaceae; genus Conyzicola. The sequence continues at coordinate 6,755 of JANONY010000172.1, forward strand.
AGGCCGGTGGCCTTACCGTCGGAAACCACGAGGCCGACCCGCTTTGTCGAACCCGCCCCTCCGCCCTTGTCCGAGAAGACGACCTGGCCCTCTGGCTTATGGCTCGCTCGATCTGGGGCTATCGCTGATACCGAAGCCAAATAGAGCGGGTCACCATCTGGGTCGATCCAGTCGCCGAGCACAGCACGAGAAACCTGTGCGCCAGACGCAGCGGTCACGGTGCTGTCACGCACTTGCTGCGGGGGCGAGTTCTCGGTGGCAGAGCGCACGGTGACCGTGAGTGTCGCACTCGCCGTCGCCCCCCGCCCGTCACTGATGGTGTAGTCGAATGCGAGCGAACCTGCCGCCTCGGCGGCAAGGGTCAATTGAAGTTGCTGTCCGTAGTTGATGACGTCTAAGCGACCGATAGTCGGATCAAGCTGTTCGACATTCGAAATGACGATGATGTCGCCGTTGGGGTCGTAGTCATTCAGCAATACGGGAATCGCCGTCGCGCGCGCCGGACGCGCGCCGAAGCTGTCATCGACGGCCACCGGCGCAACTTGCGTCTGCTCGGTCTGCGCCGGATCATTGCTGTCGTTCTGTTCGACGTGAGCTTCGTCTTCGAGCACGGCGATCAACTCATCCCAGTTGTTGATCAACTCCCCGGTCGATTGCACGGCCCAGGTCGCGCCAGAACGGGCATCGTTAAGCACGACCCTTCCGTGATTGCTGTGAAATGCGAGTTGCGGCGTCGCGGGCATCCCGGTGAGCGGCAACAATTCGCCAGTAGCCGGATCTCCCGCGCAGCTACGCCACAGCGTGCCGTCAGACCACGCGGCAAAGGTGCAACCACCCGCTACCGTAGCTGCAGCCGTCGTTCCTGAGCGGTCGGTGACCACGGCAGTAACCGAGCCGCCGAACCGGCTCGAGTACAAGCCAGTTGGCGCCGAGATACGCACCGCGTCGCCGGTGGTCGCCGCAGCCTGCAGAACGAACGGCCCATCGATACCCGCGGTTCCGCCTTCCACTGCGAGGTCGACGACGCCCGCCGCCGTCTCCATCACCCCGGTGTCTGTATCGAGCACGACCCACCGACCACCGACCGAGGTGATCTGGAAGCGGTCATCGCTCGCGACAAAATGGGTGGCACTCGTCTCGTCGACCACGGCGCCGAGCGATGCGTCGATTCGATATACCTGCCCCGCCTCCGGCGAGAACCCGAATAGCAAGCCATCGGCATCGACACTGATCGGCGAATTCGCGCCGAAGGTGAAGTTGGGAAGCTGCGAAGCGTCAAAGTTCGAGAAGTCGGCGAGCGAAGTCAACCACAACTCGCCTGTCGTGAACGAGTAGACAACAACGTTGCCGCCGGCGAGGTACACGCTCACCTGATTTGGTGGAAGCGCGATCGTGTCAACGACGTCAGAGGTGGCCGGGTCAATCACGTCGAGCGTGGCGTTCGTGCGATCTACCAACAAAACTGTGCTACCCGATTGCACGAGTTGCACGTCGGCGCTTGTGCTCGGCACGATCGTGTTGAGTTCGAATACATCGGTATTTGCGCGCCCCGCGAACTGGTCCGTGTCATTGAGCACCCACACTGCCGCGTCATTGAGGTCGAGCCGTTGCGCCGTGTAGCCGGTAGACACCACCGCCGTCACAGCGACCACAGCGCAGACGACAACAGAACTCGTCGCGGTTGCGACGAGTGATTTATGGCGTGCGAGCCACGACCTCAACACGCGCTAGCCCGCCACGTCCACGCACTTTGGCGAGCTCTCCGCGCCGAGCCTGCCCTGGTCGTTGACGGTGACCGTGAGGCATACGCGCTCGCCTTGGTCGCCCTGATACTGAAAATTCTGCGAAGTTTGAACGCCCTGCGTGGTGCCGTTGATGGCGACTTGGTAGGCGTTGCCTTGCCCGATTCCTGGGTCGGGCCAACGAAAGATCACATCGGTGCCAGAGACCTCAGCCGAGATATCGGCGACCGTCGGGATCTCGTTTGAGCGCAGCAGAACGAGAGTCGCGATCGACGCAAGCGTGATGACCAGCGCTGCGCATACGACCAGTGCCCATGCGATGATCTGCTCACCACGACTTCGACGTACCTGCACACTTCCAGAACTTCGAGGCGCGGCAGCCTGATTGCTTTGCCGAAGCAGTGTGCCGACCGGGCTGTACTCGCCCTGCACAGCGGCGACGCGCCTGCGACGACGGTTCGACGACACCGCCGCCACCGCTGTCGACACCCCACGCACGCGGGTTCTGTCTTCCAAGTCGGCCACTGTGGCGAGCGCCCAGTCGTCCATGGCTACTTCCACTTGCGTCTGCGCGAAACCAAGATCGGACTCGACGGCTTGAAACTCGCGAACGAGTTCGAGCACACTCGCTGGCCGGTTCTCTGGTTTGCGTGACATCGCCCGAGCGAGCACGTGTTCAAGCCTGGCCGGAACATCGGTTCGGCCGATCGGTTGCGGCTTCGCCCGCCCGATGCGAGCGATGAGGTCGCTCGATTTGTTTGAGTCGCCAGGCACCTCAAAAGGAGATCTGCCGGCAAGAAACGAGTAGACCGTCGCCGCAAGCGACCAGACCTCTGACTCGATGCTGCCCGCAGTCTCATCCATGAGCACCTCTGGTGCCGACCAAGGTATTGACATGCCGACTACCACGGCATCCCCGGCGCCGCTGAGCGTTGACGCGATTCCGAAGTCGCTCAGCACCGGATGTCCGTACGCGGTAAGCAGAATGTTCGACGGCTTGATGTCGCGGTGCAGCACCCCGGCACGGTGAGCCGTCTCTACCGCGCTTCCAATCTTCACGGCGATGCGCAACACCTCGGCCACCGGTAGCTGTTCCGCACGGTACCGCTGGCTGAGCGATGCCGAGCACAACTCCATCACGAGATACGGGCGGCCATCGCTAGACACGCTCGCCTGGTAGACCGTGAGAATCGAGGGATGAGTGCTCAGTTGCGCCATCAGATTAGCTTCTGCCTGAAACATCTGCCGAACCTGATCGTTGACCACTTCGCTCAACATGACCTTGACGGCAACCTGCCTGCGCGGCATATTTTGCTCGTAGAGGAAGACGTCAGCGAAGCCTCCAGCTCCCAGCACATGAAGGTGGGAGAAGCCGGGCAGAACAGGGGGTTGTGAGGGCAAGCGGCGCGCCACAATTAACCCCCTTCCCCATGGATGTAAGCCTTCGCCGTAGACGGGTGACCCTATTCTAGGCGCGCGAAGTCGGCTTTCTTCGGGTCGGGACCGGTTTGAGGGGTTCTCACAGGTTCGCGTGGCACTAGGGCGTGACGGCAAGCACATCAAGCACGATGACCGTCACATTGTCTCGACCACCAGCAGCGAGCGCAGCATCGACCAGCGAACTTGCGGTCTCACGCGTGCTCAAGCCCGCGGCGAAGTGAAGCCGAAGTCGCTTGTCATCGAGCTCACCGGTGAGGCCGTCAGAACACATGAGCAGTCGAAGCCCGGCCGTCACCGGCACCATCCAGAAGTCGGGTGTCGGCTGCGACCTAAATCCGACCGCGCGGGTGATGATGTTGCCCTCCGGGTGTTTCACCGTCTGCGACCTACTGATCTTGCCTGAATCAAATAGCTGCTGCACGAGTGAATGGTCGGTTGTTACTTGCTTGAGTGAATTGCGCTGGAACCGGTACACCCTACTGTCACCGATATTGAAAACCGCGAACTGAGCAACGCCATCGAGAATCGTGAGCACGGCACCCGTAACGGTCGTCCCAACTCCGATTTCGCTTTCGCCAGCGATGAGGTCGATGTCAGCGCTCGCACGCTCGAGGGCTTGCTCGATGAGTTGTGGAGCCGCCGAAATTTTTGGCAGGCCTTCGTCGAGCCGTCGTACAACCGCGTCGCTAGCGAGGTCACCAGAGAGGTGCCCTCCCATCCCATCGGCAACCGCGAAGATCGGCACCCTCGCAATGTAGGAGTCTTCGTTCGCACGCCGCTTGCGCCCCACATCCGTCACCGCGGCCCAGGCCAGCGTGATGGTCGATCCATTCGGCAACTCGATAACCGTCGAGGGGCTGTCGGCCCCGATCTCGGTCACGGCTTCTCCTGTTGAGGCAGAATCTCAATCACGTTTCGGTCACCGATGTCGTTGAGCGTGCCGACGCTGACGACAAGCGACTCCCCTGGGCGAAGCGTGCGCACCGCAAACCCCGGCAGAGCAACCGTTGTGCCGTTCGTCGAGTTGAGGTCGTGCGCGACGACCGTCGTGCCAGACTGTCGCAGCTCGAGGTGAGTCGCCGAAACCTCGTTGCTCTCGCTTGCCACCCGAACGAGACGGGCGAGACCGCCGCGCACAATGCGTGGAATGGTCGGCTTTCGGCCTATGTAGGCAATCGCGTCGAGACAAACGACGGCGCTCGATCCGATCCGAAAAGCAAAGTAGAGGCGAGCGGTGTGTGCCTGCTCGACGATGGCGATGGGTCGGTGCTGCTCGGTGCTCACCGGCACCACGGGTCGAACACGCTGCAGCGTTTGCTCGCTGTCGGGCTCGACGATGAGCGCAGCGGAAGCGGGCGGCTGGGCCGTCAGTGTGTCTTCTGTGTCAGCACTCACCTATCCAGTCTAGGAACAGCACGTAGATGCAGGCTCTTGATCCGACATGCTGCGCCTAGTGTGATGTCGTTCCGAGGAACGACATCACGTGCTTAATGCGCGTGTAGTCCTCGAAGCCGTACGACGAGAGATCTTTGCCGTAGCCGGAGTGCTTGAATCCACCGTGCGGCATCTCGGCCACGATCGGCAGGTGCGTGTTGATCCACACGCAGCCGAAGTCGAGATTCTTTGCCATGCGCATCGCACGCGAGTGATCCTTCGTCCACACGCTCGACGACAAACCGTAATTCACGTCGTTCGCCCACTCGGTTGCCTGAGCCTCTGTCGAGAATTTCTGAACCGTAATCACCGGTCCGAATATCTCGCGTTGAATCGCGTCGTCGCTCTGCGTGAGCCCTGACACCACCGTCGCCTCGTAGAAGTAGCCACTCGTGCCCTGGCGGCGGCCGCCGAGTTCGATGACCGCACTCTCTGGCAGCGCGTCAATAAAGCCACTGACCTGAGCGAGCTGGTTGGCGTTGTTGACCGGCCCGAACAGGATGCCGTCTTCGGCCGGTGCACCAGTCGTGGCGTTCACGGTGGCCCACGCCACCAGCGAAGCAACAAACTCGTCATGGATGGACTCGTGCACGAGAACGCGGGTTGCCGCGGTGCAGTCCTGGCCGGCATTGAAGTACCCGGCAAGTCCGATTCCGGCGGCCGCCGACGGGATGTCAGCATCGTCGAAGACGACGACAGGAGCCTTGCCGCCCAATTCGAGGTGCACGCGCTTGAGGTCTGACGCCGCCGCCTTCGCGACTTCCATTCCCGCCCGCACTGATCCTGTGATGGACACCATGGCCGGGGTGCGGTGCTCGATCATCGCGGCGCCGGTTGAGCGGTCGCCCGTGATGACGTTCAGCACGCCCTTCGGGAGAAACTCAGCCGCAACTTCTGCGAGCAGGAGGGTCGACGACGGGGTCGTGTCAGAGGGTTTGAGCACCGTCGTGTTCCCAGCCGCAATCGCGGGCGCGAACTTCCAGACAGCCATGTTGAGCGGGTAGTTCCACGGCGTCACCTGACCGATGACGCCGATCGGCTCTCGGCGAATGCTCGAGGTATGGTCTCGCATGTACTCCGCGCTCGCCATGCCGTTGAGGTGGCGGGCCTCGCCAGCGAAGAAACGAATCTGATCGACCGAGAGCGTGATCTCGTCGCCGACGAGCGAGGCGCGCGGCTTTCCGGTGTCGCGAGATTCGAGGTCGGCGAACTCCTCCGCTCGCGCCTCCACGGCATCAGCGATACGAAAGAGTGCGAGCTGGCGCTCTGAGGGCGTCGTTTCGCGCCACCCGGTGAAGGCGGCTGCAGCGGCAGAAAAAGCGTCGTCGACGTCGGCTCGGCTGGAAACCGGAGAAGTGGCGTACGACTTCTCCGTGACCGGGTCGATCACATCAAATGAGTCGTCACCTCGTGCCTCGACATACTCGCCATTGATGAAGTTGCGGATCTCACGGTTGCTCATGCCGACAAACATAACTTTTGCCACGCGGCTTCGCAAAAATTCGAACGATTTCGTCACGAAAACGATGATTTGGGTGCGGATTCGCTTGAAAACGTGCCAAGAGGCTGCGAGAATCGAAGCATGAGCATCCCGCGCACGAGCCGAAAGCCGGTGCAGCTCGACGAGCTGTCCAAGGCGATCGTCGAACAGCTGCAGGAAGACGGTCGACGCTCGTATGCCGAAATCGGCAAGGCGGTCGGGCTCAGCGAAGCTGCTGTGCGGCAGCGGGTGCAAAAACTCACGGACTCCGGCGTCATGCAGGTCGTCGCCGTGACAGACCCGATGCAACTTGGCTTCTTTCGCCAGGCCATGATCGGCATTCGCGCGACCGGCGACACCACGGTGATCGCTGCCTCGCTCGCGACCATGCCAGCAGTCGACTATGTCGTGCTCACCGCTGGCAGTTTCGACATTTTGGTTGAGGTCGTGTGCGAGAACGACGACGACCTCGTCGCGCTGCTCAACAAGCAAATACGGTCTCTATCCGGAGTCCAGTCAACCGAGACTTTTGTGTATCTCAAACTCGTCAAGCAGCAATACAACTGGGGAACTAGATAATGACAACCCAACCGACAAACACCGTCAACGACGCGGAGCTTCAGCAGAAGGCGAAAGACCATCTGTGGATGCACTTCAGCCGGCAGTCTGTGCTCGAAAATCAGGGCGTGCCCATCATCGTCAAGGGACAGGGTCACCACATCTGGGACTCCAAGGGCAAGAAGTACTTCGACGGCCTCAGTGGACTCTTCGTCGTCAATGCCGGGCACGGCCGCAAACGGCTCGCCCACGCTGCGGCTAAGCAGGCTGAGGAGTTGGCGTTCTTTCCGATCTGGTCGTACGCGCATCCGAATGCCATCGAACTCGCCGATCGCCTCGCCGACTACGCCCCCGGCGATCTCAACCGCGTCTTCTTCTCCACCGGAGGCGGCGAGGCCGTCGAGACCGCGTTCAAGCTCGCCAAGCAGTTCTGGAAACTGCAGGGTCAGCCGGCGAAGACCAAGGTAATCTCGCGCGCTGTCGCGTACCACGGCACACCGCAGGGTGCGCTGTCGATCACCGGTATTCCCGCGATGAAGTCGATGTTTGAGCCGCTCGTGCCTGGCGCGTTCCGGGTGCCGAACACGAACTTTTACCGCGCGCACGAGATGGGCTTCACTTCAACAAGCTCCGTTCAAGCGAGTGCGGAGGAGCAGTTCGGGATCTGGGCGGCAAACCGCATCGAAGAGATGATTCAGTTCGAGGGCGCAGACACCATCGCCGCGGTCTTCCTTGAGCCGGTGCAGAACAGCGGTGGATGCTTTCCGCCGCCCCCCGGATACTTCAAGCGGGTACGCGAGATCTGCGATCAGTACGACGTGCTGCTCGTGGCCGACGAGGTCATCACGGCATTCGGCAGGATCGGCAACTTCTTCGCCTCGACCACGTACGGCTTCCAGCCAGACATGATCACGTGCGCGAAGGGCATGACGAGTGGATACTCCCCGATCGGAGCAACGATCGTCTCTGAACGCATCTACGAGCCCTTCAAGCACGGCCAGACCGCTTTTTACCATGGCTACACGTTCGGCGGGCACCCGGTTTCGGTGGCCGTCGCCCTCGAAAATCTCAACATTTTCGAAGAAGAGAAGCTCAACGAGAACGTGCGAGAGAACTCGCCAGTTTTCAGGGCGACGCTCGAGAAGTTGCTCGACCTTCCCATTGTCGGCAACGTTCGTGGCGACGGCTACTTCTTCGGTATTGAGCTCGTAAAAGACAAGGCGACGAAAGAGACCTTCGACGACGACGAGTCAGAGCGCCTGTTGCGCGGTTTCCTGTCTAAGGCGCTGTACGACGCCGGGCTGTACTGCCGCGCAGACGACCGCGGTGATCCCGTGATTCAGCTTGCACCGCCGCTCACCATCGGCCCGGCGGAATTCACCGAGATCGAGGGCATTCTGCGCGGCGTACTCACCGAGGCGTGGACGCGCCTGTGACCGCACAGCACTTCCCCGAGTTGCCCACTTCTGCTGCTTAACCCGAACTGGCAGTGACACAAGTGGGCAACTCGGCGGAAAAGTACCGCGCGCTGAGCTACTGGCACAAGACGGTGCCTGACGACCTCAGCCCTCGCCCGCCGCTTCCCGGCGATGTCGAGGCCGACGTCGCCATCATCGGCGCCGGCCTGACCGGCCTGTGGACCGCCTACTACCTCAACCAGGCCGAGCCCGGTTTGCGAATCGTGATGCTTGAGAAGCACATCGCCGGCTACGGCGCGAGCGGTCGGAACGGTGGCTGGTGCTCCGCGCTGTTTCCCGCCTCGACGGCCGCGCTGGAACGCCGGCACGGCCTCGACGCTGCGCTCGCAATGCGCCGCGCGATGATCGAGACGGTCGACGAAGTCGGACGAGTCGCGGCGACCGAGGGCATCGACTGCGATTTCGTGCGCGGCGGAACGATCTCGTACGCACGCTCTGCCGTACACCGAGCCGCGGCGCGTGCCGAAGTAGCCGAGGCCGCCCGATACGGGGTTGACGCGATTGAAGCGCGGGCGGATGGCGGCACATTTGATCCTGCGTGCGCGAGGCTGCATCCGGCCAAGCTCGTTCGCGGCCTCGCCAGACTGGTAGAACAGCGAGGCGTCACGATCTGTGAGCAGACCGAAGTCACGGAGTTCGGGCCGCGCCTCGTAACTACTCAGCAGGGCGTGGTGCGCGCGAAGCACGTTGTCGTCGCCACCGAGGGCTACGGCGCGACTCTGCGGCGCACGCACCGGAACGTCTTGCCGCTCTACTCGCTCATGATCGCAACGGAACCGTACGACGATGCGGTGTGGGACGAGCTCGGCATCGCGCACGGCCAAACGTTCACCGATTTTCGGCACCTACTGGTCTACGGGCAACGCACCGCAGACAATCGTTTCGCCTTCGGCGGCAGGGGTGCGCGATATCACTGGGGAAGCGCGATCCGGCCGAAGTATGATCGCTCGCCTGCCGTCTTCGGTCACTTGCGATCCGCGCTGGAAGACTTGTTTCCAGCGCTCGGCACAGTGGTCTCGACGCACGAGTGGGGCGGCCCGCTAGGGGTGCCTCGCGACTGGCACGCCTCGGTCACCTTTGACAGCGCGACAGGCATCGCGAGCGCTGGCGGATACGTCGGCGACGGCCTGAGCACGACAAATCTGGCTGGCAGAACGCTGGCCGAGCTGCTTACTGAACGGCTCTCGCCGCTGACCGCTCTGCCGTGGGTGAACCACCGCTCGCCGCGCTGGGAGCCCGAGCCACTGCGCTTCATCGGCGCAAATCTCGGCCTAGTTGGCACGGCCGCGGCAGACGTTGAGGAGAGAATTACCCACCGGAGGTCGGTCGCCGCCACACTCATCGGCGGACTAACCGGACACTAGTGCGGCGCAGAGGGCCATCGCACTGAAAGAATTGCTGCACAACCTCTTTCGCGCCGATCGACGACAGGACCGCGGTGACATTTCCTCCCTACGAGTACGCACAGCCGGTCGCAGAGCCGACGGCACAGCCACCACAGCGCAAGCGAGTCGGCCGCGTCATCGTGTCGCTGCTCGCCGTCGCGCTCGTCGCGAGCGCCGGACTCTTCGCTTCGACCAACCGACAGCTTTTAGTGGACATGTGGACCGCATTCGCATTTACCCCTGATGCCGCCCTGCAGTCGTATATCAATCGCGCCACGATGACCGATCGAGGCTCCTTCCTGTTCGAGGCCAGCGAGCCGAGGGTCGCCTCATCCGGTCTGTTTAACGAGGTATGCAAGAACCTCGAACCCGGCTCCGGCGTGCTCGGCTGCTATACCAACCGCGACAAGAGAATCACGCTCTTCGATATCACTGACGAGCGGCTTGACGGCATGGAACCTGTCGTCGCCTCGCACGAGATGCTTCACGCCGCCTGGGACCGCATGGGCACCGACGAGCGCAACCGACTCGAGATACTGCTCGAGGCCGAGGCAAGCAATCTCCAGAGCGACCCCGCGTTCGCTGCGCGCATGGAATTGTATGCGCGCACCGAACCCGGTCAACGCCTCAACGAGCTGCACTCAATACTTGGCACCGAGGTGCCAGACCTCTCGCCCGCCCTGGAAGCCCACTACGCCGAGTACTTCTCCGACCGTGCGGCGCTCGTCGCTCTGCACGTCAGCTCTATCACCGTCTTCAACGAACTCGAGGTGGCCACCGCCGCGCTCGTGGCTGAGATGGATGCGTTACAAGCGGGAATGAAAGCCGACCTCGAAACATACAACGCTGGCTACGACCGCCTCAACGCCGACATCAACGACTTCAACGCACGAGCCGACTCTGGTGGCTTCGACTCCCAGGAGCAGTTCGACGCTGAGCGGGCTGCGCTGCTTCGCCGACAGGCAGAGCTCGACGCTCTGTTCGCGACAATCAGGGCGCGCGAGGTGACGTGGAACGAGAAGCACGCACAGCTCGAACAGCTCAACGCTCAAACAGCGGCGCTCAACACCAGCATCAACGTGGTACCCCGCACAACCGATGAGTAGCCGGTCCTACTCGAGTGCGGCGACCTCGTCAGAGTCCAGTCCGTCGGTGAGCACGCACGGGCCGGCCGCATCGTTGCGAATTGTCGCTCCACTGCCCGATTGTCACCCTCTCATGGGTCAACCCCGGTGCCGCCGCTGTTCCTAGGATGGACACATGAAACTCAAGTCCGCACTCGTGCTTGTCGCCTTCATCGCCATCTCGTTCGGCGTTGCTGCCTTTGGCAGCCTGTCAACCATCGAGAACGTTGGCGGATGGTACGCCAGCGCCGAGAAAGCCGCCTGGAACCCGCCGAACTGGATCTTCGGCCCCGCCTGGACCCTGCTCTACACGCTGATGAGTGTCGCGGCATGGCTGATCTGGCGCGAGCGCTCGCGGGTGAACGTTCGCCCCGCTCTCACCATGTACATCGTGCAGCTGATTCTCAACGCCCTCTGGACCCCGCTCTTCTTCGGCGCCTATCCGCTCATCGGCGCGCCCGCCCTGTGGCTCGCACTCGTCGTCATCGTCGCGATCGATGTCACCGTGCTACTGACCATGCTGCGCTTCTGGCCGATCCTCAGGGCAGCGGCCTGGATGCTGGTGCCCTACTGGGCGTGGGTGCTCTTCGCGACGACGCTCAACGCGGCACTCGCTATTCTTAATACGTGAGTCTCGCCCTTCTCTCCGGTCTGGGCTTCGGCCTCTCGCTCATCATCGCGATCGGAGCGCAGAACGCCTTCGTGCTTCGGCAGGGTCTTCGCAAGGAACACGTGCTCGTCGTCGTGCTCGTCTGCGCGCTCTCCGACGCCCTACTCATCGGCCTCGGTGTGGGCGGACTCGGCACGCTTTTGCAGTTCGTGCCGTGGTTGATCGTGGTCGTGCGCATTGGCGGTGCGGCCTTCCTCATCGTCTACGGCATCCTCGCTGTTCGCCGCGCCGTGCGCCCCAAGGCCCTCGTCGCCGAGGGCGGCGGTACTGCCATGTCGCTGCGTACGGCCCTCGGCACGGTTCTAGCCCTCACCTGGCTCAACCCGCATGTCTATCTCGACACTGTCGTGCTGCTCGGCTCCGTTGCGGGAACGCACGGCGGCGACCGCTGGTGGTTCGGGCTTGGTGCCGCGGTGGGCAGCATCGTGTGGTTCACGGCGCTCGGCTACGGAGCGCGCTTGCTCCGACCGCTGTTTGCCAAGCCGATCGCGTGGCGCATCCTCGACGGCTCTATCGCGGTGGTGATGTTCGCGATCGCGATCAGCCTGCTGCTTGGGCTTGCGGGCTGAAGATCTCGCTGATTGCGTCGATCTGCTCTGCAGACGGGCTCCACGCTGTCGCTGCGGCGGCGTTCTGCACAATTTGCTCCGGCCGCGTCGCGCCGGCGATAACGCTCGTGAGTCCCGGTTGCGCAAGCAACCAGGCGAAGGTGGCGTCGAGCATGCTTACTCCATACGTCTCGCACAACGCCGCGTAGGCCTCGAGCGTGTCCCACGGCGCACCCTCGTGCACGTGCGGCCTTATTGCCATGATGCGGCTGTCAGCAGGCCCACCCGCGCGCATGAACTTTCCGCTCAGTAGCCCGTTGGCGAGCGGAAAGAACGGCAAGAATCCGAGTCCGTAGTTGTTGACCGCCGGAAGCACCTCCGCCTCGGCGCCACGCTCGAGCAGACTGTACTCATTCTGCGCGCTGCTGAAGCGCGGGTGGTTGTGCAGCTGTGCGGTGTATTCGGCGTCGGCGATCTGCCATCCGCTGAGGTTGGAGTGCCCGATGTAACGCACCTTGCCCTCACGACTCAGGTCGTCGAGGGTCGCGAGGGTTTCTTCGATTGGCGTGTGGGGGTCTGGCGCGTGCAGTTGGTACAGATCGATCCAGTCGGTCTGCAAGCGGCGCAGGCTCGCTTCAACAGCCAGACGGATGTAGCGCCGCGAACCGCGGGCCTCCCAATCCGGCCCATTGGCGCCCTCCATGTCCATCCCAAACTTTGTGGCGAGCACGATCTCTGAGCGTCGTGACTTCAACGCCACCCCCATGAGCGTCTCGCTCAGGCCACGCTCAGAGCCGTAGATGTCTGCCGTGTCGAAGAACGTGATGCCGCTGTCGATTGTCGCGGCGATCACTGCGTTGGTGCCCTCTTGCGTTGCCGTCAGGGTCTTCTCTCGCCCGAAATTGTTGCAGCCGAGGCCGACTGCTGAGACGCGCAAACCACTGCGGCCGAGAGTGCGAAATTCCATGTTTTGATGCTAGCCCGCGTGGGGCTTCCCACTCGCTCGCGCGGCCCTTCCCCCACACACGGGTGGCGCGCGTCCTGATCGTGGGCGACAGAGCTTTTGTCGGAGGGCGTGGTTACAGTGGGCACATGATCACCCAACCCGCTTACCTACATCGCGTCGAGAGCCCCATCGGCCGCCTCGAGCTGACGAGTGATGGCGAGGCCATCACGTCTCTTTCCGTAGAACGCGGCGGTCACCTCCGCCACGAGTTGATCCCCGAAAAGAGCAACCCCGTTCTCGACACAGCTGCGGTGCAACTCGGTGAGTACTTCGCGGGTACGCGCACGAGCTTCGACGTACCTCTCTCCGCCGCTGGCACCGATTTTCAGCGTTCCGTGTGGGCCCAGATCACAGCGCTCGGCTTCGGCGAAGTGTCGTCCTATGGCGAGCTTGGGCTCGGCACCGGCCGCGCGACCGCGGCCCGCGCGGTTGGTGGCGCAGTTGGGGCCAACCCGATTCTGATCATCGTTCCGTGCCATCGGGTGCTCGCATCCAATAGTCGAATCACCGGCTACAGCGGCGGAGAAGGCATCCCGACCAAAGCGTGGTTGCTTGCGCACGAGGGCATCGCGCACACACTGTGACAACGGTAGTGCGCGAAGACGGCGTGGCCAGGTGCGGCTGGGCAGCCAACGACGAGGAGTACCGGCGCTACCACGACGAAGAGTGGGGTGTTGCGCTGCACGGCGATCGGGCGTTGTTCGAGAAACTCAGCCTCGAAGGATTTCAGGCGGGGCTGTCGTGGATCACAATCTTGCGCAAGCGACCCGCTTTCAGAGAGCTCTTCCACAATTTCGACCTTGCGGCTGTAGCTGCCATGCCTCCGAGCGAAGCGGAGGCCCTCATGGGCGAACCGCGAATCATCCGCAACCGCGCAAAGATCGAAGCAACCATCTCGAACGCGCGAATTGCACTCGAACTGACCGCCGACCACCCCGGCGCCCTCGATGAGCTGATCTGGAGCTTCGCACCCGCGCCCCGCTCAAGCAGGCCCACTGAGCTTTCTCAGGTACCTGCGGTGACTGCAGAGTCGACAGCGCTCAGCGCAGCGCTGCGCAAGCGTGGCTTTCGCTTCGTTGGGCCGACCACGATGTACGCGCTCATGCAGTCGACCGGCATGGTCGACGACCACGTGGTTTCCTGTTGGAGGGCGGCCTAGAAATTCTGTTCTAGATGAAGGTTCCCGGCACGGGCGGACGCGCGCCCTCGCCAACGAACGGGCCCTGCCAACCGCGTTGCGCAAAAACCTCGGGATGGTACTGCTCTGTGTCGCGCGCGAGCAAGAGTGCCCAGACGAACGGGAGGAAAATGCCGAGTACGACGAATGCACCCTCCTTGCGGAAGGCAATCCCCGTGCGGTACATGGCAATGTAGACAAAGACGGCCGCCGCGTAGTTGGCGATCGGCACTAGTAAGAACAGCGCCACCCAGCCGGGGAAGCCGCCGAGTTCCAGCTGACGCCAGCGATTGAAGTATGGCACCCAGGCGGCCCACGGTTCGATGCCCACCGTGCGGAAGAATTGCATGAGAAAGATTGAGTTCACGACGTAGGCGCCCACCAGAACGACTACCGACAGCCCAAGAAATAAGAAGTAGAGGCCGAAGATCAGGGCGTAGATTGCAGCAACCACCGCGGCGCTCGAGTAGTCATCCATGCGTTCAGACTACGAGATCAAGCTCGCCCGGCCGACCATGCTCGAGGCGAATGTTGGAAGCCGCGGCCCAATCGATCAATGCTGCAGCGGAGTTGTGAACGAGGCTAGCAATCAACACCGCACGCACAAACTCACCCTTCGCCTTCTTGTTGAAGTGACTGAGCGCCAGTCGACGCCCGTCAGAGGACTCAGTGACAACACGGATATAGAAGGAGTCCTCGCGCACGGGCGCCCGCCCGAGTGCCGCGTAGGCTTCGGAGCGAAGATCGAGTACGAGTCCGTCGTGCCTCTCGAGCTGCGCGGCGACCCCGGCCGACCAGTGCCGGCTCAAGCGAAGCGAGCCAAGCCGCGAGTTATGAGACAGGCGGTAGGCGGGAATCGGGTCACTCGATCGCAGCAGACCGAACAGCGCCGAACCGATCACGAGGTGCTCAGCGGCGAAGCGGTATGCGTCTTCGCCGAGGGTCTGCGCGTCCAGTGCGTCGTACACGACCCCCGTG
The DNA here is from genome assembly GCA_031421055.1 of Actinomycetes bacterium. Taxonomy (GTDB): domain Bacteria; phylum Actinomycetota; class Actinomycetes; order Actinomycetales; family Microbacteriaceae; genus Conyzicola. Next base: position 21,775 of record JANONY010000172.1, read on the forward strand.
TATCGCTCTATTGCGGCAAGTGACGGGGAGGTGAGCAGCGAGCGGTTTCGCTCGATCTCGAAGCGCTGCGTCGGGCCGAGACCGAGCGCTTCGGTTGATTCGGATACCGAGCGGGAGAGCTGCCGCAACGCCGCGATAGCTTGCTGCCGCTGCGCGCCCAACTCTAGAAACCCGAGAGCCTCGAGGTCGAGCACAGTGCCCTCGGCTCCCCCATCCCGCTTGGTCTCAGAGGGAGGCAGAATCAGAAGCACGCGCTAGTTTTCGATGAAGACAAGCGCCTTGTCAACGATCGTCGGCAACGGTTCGACCGAATCAAGGGTGATTCGATCAGCCTCTGCTGCCGGACCAACCCACTCGTCGTACTCGTCGAGACTCTGTTCTACCGCGTGCCAGCTAGCGTCATTCGCGTGTGCTTGGGTGCCGTGCCGCTCTTCGCGCCGCTTGCGCAGCACTGCCGGGTCGCTGCAAACAACTTCAACGAAGGTGATGGCGTCGCCGTAACGCTCGGCGAGAGCCACCCATTGGTCACGGGCGGGGCTGACGGCATTGACCGCATCGATGATCACGCTGCGCTCAGACTCGAGCACGCCGCTCGCGAGAGCCTCAGCGACGAGGTATGCAGCGAGACCAGTCGGCTGGTCGTCGTCGATTCCTGCACTGAGAATGGCCTCTTCGATCGTGTCGACTGAAATCATCGGGTAGCCGAGCCGGTCGCGAAGCTTTTGCGCGACAGCGCTCTTGCCGGTGCCAGGGAGCCCAGCCATCACGATGAGCATTAGCCCTCAATCAGCTCGGCATCGCGCGCGACAATAGTGACATTGTCATTCTCGAACGAGAGAAAGCCATCTGCCGCGTTCGCCCTAACCACGGTGCCGTCTTCGAGAGTGATGCGAACTTGCCCGGCAGCCAGGGTCGCGAGAACCGGCTCATGCCCGCGCAGAATTCCGATCTCTCCGATCGTGGTGCGCGCAACGACCTGCCGCGCCTCGCCGGACCACACCTCGTTGTCTGCAGAGACCACACTCACGCGGAGTTGACGAGTACCGACCGCAGCCATGACTAGCCGTTGTCCTTCTGGATCTGCGCCCACTTCTCTTCGACGTCAGAGATGCCACCGACGTTGAAGAATGCCTGCTCTGCGACGTGGTCGAATTCTCCACGAGTGATCGCGTCGAAGGATTCGACGGTCTCTTTCAGCGGAACGGTAGAGCCCTCCACACCGGTGAACTTCTTCGCCATGTACGTGTTCTGCGAGAGGAACTGCTGAATGCGACGAGCGCGCGACACGGTGATCTTGTCTTCTTCGCTCAGCTCGTCGACACCGAGAATCGCGATGATCTCCTGCAGTTCTTTGTTCTTCTGCAGGATCTGCTTGACGTTGGTCGCCACCCGATAGTGATCGGCACCCAAGTAGCGTGGGTCGAGTATACGGCTGGTCGAGGTTAGCGGGTCAACAG
>JANONY010000173.1:0-2313 GCA_031421055.1 Actinomycetes bacterium
CGTCAGCCGCGATGGCTGAGGACGGCCTCGGCCATGCCGACGGCGATCGTGGTTGACGTGGCTTCATCCGGTCCGATGCCGGTAGCCCGCAGCCAGGTTCCATCCACGACCACTTCGGCGGTGCAAATCCAGAAGTCCTCGGCAGAGACGTCGGTGCAGTGAGACAGCGCCGTGTCGTTGTCGAGGATTCCGTCGAGCTCGACCGCGGTTGCGCTGAGCCCCGATAGTGTCAGGGCCGCGGCCCACGCGCCTCCGGGGTACACGTGCACCTGGGCGAGACTGTCACCGGTGTCGCGCCACCAATCACAGCCGGTGTTCTCGGTGACGAAGGTGGCCTCGGCCGCCACCTGAAGCTGAATCGAGCGGTCCGCGCTCACGTCGGATCCCCCCAGCAGTGCGGCGACTTTCGCCGTCGGCACCAGCGAGGCACAGTCGCGAGGCGGCTGAAAGGTACCGGGCTCTCGGGCGATCGGTCCGGCCTGAGAGGCCGCTCCTTCGACGATGCCCCTCACGTGGTCGCGCACCGCCCGGAAAGTTGTTCCGCGGTCGCTTGATGATGACACCACCGTGACCCACGAGGTGCCCGCCGCGAAGTCCACTTGGCATACGTTCGAGCGGCTATTGGTCAAATCGCCGCAGGAACTGTCGCTGATCAAGCTCTCTGCGGCGGCAGCGACGTTGGGCACAATGAAGATCGCGGCGCCGCGCCAAGACGTGTTCAACGGATATCCGCCGTCGGCGTTGGTCACCCGCCACTCGCCACCGTCGCTGAATTCGCAAGCGACACCGCCCGCATTGCGCACGATGTCGGCGAGCGAAACCACATCCAGCATTTCGGCGACCGCTCCGCGCGGATCGCGCTCGGTCACGCCGGCAATCGTGCCGATGGATGCCACCCCGGCGAAGTCGCTGCAATCGAGGTCGATGAGGGGGTCGGGCTGCACGCTCGCGACGACCGTCGGCGCTGGCGAGGGTGCCTGCGACGGGCCCTGCGCGTTCGCGCCCGATGGGGAGCCAGGTGGCAGCGGCGTTGGCCCGCAGCCGGCAAGCGCGAGGGCGAGGGCCGCAACAAGGACGGCACGTGGAGCTTGCACAGGGAACATCGTCACACGATACTGGCTTGCCGCCATGCGCTGGCAAGAGCTGCCGACAGATTGCCGCGCCCGGCGAACTCGACGCTCTCGAGACCCTGCCACGCCCGCGTCGCTTCGAGCAGCGGCACGATGCGCTCTTCGACTCCAACGGGTGCGTGCGCCTCACGCCACGCCGACTGCACCCGGAGCACCCGAGCCTGCCGATCGTTCTTGAGATCGATGCGCCCGACGATTTGGTCGTCGACCAGCACGGGCAGCGAGTAGTAGCCGAACACCCGCTTGGGCTCCGGCGTGTAAATTTCGATGCGGTAGTGAAAGCCGAACATGCGCTCGGCGCGCGCTCGCTCCCACACCACGGGATCGAAGGGGCTGAGTAGGGCCGCCGTTTCTATTCGGCGCGGGATGCGCGCATCCCGATGCAGCCAGGCCGGCGCATTCCAGCCCGCCACCGTGACGGGCAACAACTCCCCTGCCTCAACCAACTCGTTGATCGCCGCTTTGGCCGGCGCCTGCTTGATTCGGTAATAGTCGGCGAGGTCGCGCAGCGTGCCGATGCCGTGCGCACGCGCCGATTGGGCGAGGAGTTGGCGCACAGCGTCGTCGCGCGAGACGTCGCGGTCGAGCACGTGCCGCGGTAGCACCTGCTCGCGCAGAGCGTAACGACGCTGGAAGCGGGTGCGCCCCGCCGAGACAACCTCGCCAATCGCAAACAGATACTCGAGCGCCCGCTTGGTGTCAGACCAATCCCACCAGCCGCTCTTGCCGCTGCGCGAGTCGTCTTCGATCTGGCTCGCCGCGAGTGGTCCCTTCTCGGCCAGCTCGGCGAGAACCCACGCGACGCTCGTCGTGTCGCTCTGCATCCACGCCTTCTGATTCGTGGCGTAGTAGTGCCGAAAGGCATCCATGCGCCAGCGAAACAACGGCCACTGCTCGACCGGAATCACCGCGGCTTCGTGCGCCCAATACTCGGTGTAGTCGCCGCGGCGGTCAAAAGTAAGGCGGTCGAGATCGGCTTTATCGTAGGTGCCGAGGCGCGCGAACAGCGGAAGGTAGTGGCTGCGCTCGAACACGTTAACCGAGTCGAGTTGCAGCAGCCCGAGGCGTGATACCGCCGACCGCAACTGACGGATGCCGGTGGCCGCCGCCGGGGCGCGCCCGAACCCCTGCGCAACGAGCGCGATGCGTCGCGCCTGCGCCGCGGAGAGAGAGCTGACCATCA
>JANONY010000174.1:0-14883 GCA_031421055.1 Actinomycetes bacterium
CGCTGACCCTCGACGTACCCGTAGTGCTTGCGCCGATGGCAGGCATCACTAACACCGCGTTTCGCCGGCTGTGCCGCGAATACGGTGCCGGTCTCTACGTGAGCGAGATGATCACGAGCCGAGCTCTGGTCGAGCGCACGCGCGAAAGCATGCGCCTCATCCGGCACCACGAGTCGGAGACGACCCGCAGCATCCAGCTATATGGAGTCGACCCGAAGACCGTGGCCGAAGCCGTGACCATGTTGGTGGCTGAGGACCGCGCCGACCACATCGACCTCAACTTCGGCTGCCCGGTGCCCAAGGTCACCAAGAAGGGTGGGGGAGCCGCCCTGCCGTGGAAGCGCGATCTGTTTCGCGCGATTGTCGAGGGCGCGGTGAAGGCGGCTGGCGATGTGCCGCTGACCGTGAAGATGCGCAAGGGTATCGACTCCGATCACCTCACCTACCTCGAGGCAGGGAAGGCCGCACAGGGTGCCGGCGTCGCGAGCATCGCACTGCACGCGCGAACGGCGGCCGAGTTCTACAGCGGCACCGCCGACTGGTCGGCGATCGCAGCCTTGAAGCAGTCGATCAACGACGTGCCAATTCTCGGCAACGGCGATATATGGTCGGCGGATGATGCCATGCGCATGATGCGTGAGACCGGTTGCGACGGGGTCGTCGTCGGTCGCGGATGCCTCGGTCGCCCGTGGCTCTTCGGTGATCTGGCTGCTGCATTCAGCGGCAAGAGTGAAAAGTTCGAACCGGGCCTAGGCTTCGTCGCAAACGCGTTCAAGCGCCACGCCGAACTACTGACCGAGTTCTTCGAGGGCGACGAAGAGCGAGCCTGCCGCGACATCCGCAAGCACGTCGCCTGGTACTTCAAGGGCTACGCGGTCGGCGGAGATCTGCGGGCGAGCCTCGCCAGTGTTCGCACGTTGAACGAGCTCGACGACCTGCTCGGGCAGCTCGACCACGACGCACCATACCCAGGGGCCGACGCCGAGGGTCAGCGCGGACGCGCCGGAACACCCAAGAACCCGAGTCTGCCGCAGGGCTGGCTCGATTCTCGGGAGTTGCAAGAGACCCATCGCGCTGAGCTGCAGGAAGCCGAGTTGAATACCAGTGGTGGCTGAGCACAGCACTGCCGGGTACGAGGCGCACGACCTCGAGCGCTGGCTGCCCGAGACGCACTCGAGCCGCCGCAGCGACTTCGCTCGCGACCGCGCGCGTGTGCTGCACTCGAGCGCGCTGCGCCGCCTGGCCGCGAAGACACAGGTGCTGAGTCCGGTCGCCAGCAAAGACTTTGCACGCAACCGGCTCACCCATTCGCTTGAGGTGGCTCAGGTGGGGCGCGAGCTCGCGACCTCGCTCGACCTTGACCCGGATGTGGTCGACACCGCCTGCCTCGCCCACGACCTCGGGCACCCACCTTTCGGCCACAACGGCGAACGTGCACTCAACGACTGGGCGAGCGACATCGGCGGGTTTGAGGGCAACGCGCAGACCCTGCGAATACTCACCCGCCTCGAGCCGAAAGTCTTCGGCGACGACGGCCGAAGCTACGGCCTCAACCTCACCCGCGCGACTCTCGACGCCAGTTGCAAGTATCCGTGGCCGAGCGCGCAGGGCGTGCCCGACCCGAGCGGCCGAAGCAAGTTCGGCTTCTACGACGACGACACCGCGGCCTTCGAGTGGCTGCGTGCAGGGGCCCCTGACCGCCAGCGCTGCATCGAGGCCGAGGTGATGGACCTCAGCGACGACATCGGCTACTCCGTGCACGATTTCGAGGATGCGATCGTCGGCGGCTACATCGACGTGCCCGCCCTCGGTGCGCGCGTCGACCACGACGCCCTCGTGCAGTCGATGTTCGAGTGGATCGGCGGCGAGTACACGCACGACGAGCTCATCGCAGCCTTCGACCGCCTCGACAATCTGCCGTTCTGGATCGACGAGTGGGACGCGAGCCGTCGAGCCCACGGCCGCCTCAAGAATCTCACCTCGCAGCTCATTGGGCGCTTCGCGCAGGCGGCTATTCAGGCGACGCGGGAGGCGCACCCGGTGGCCAGCCTCATCCGGTTCAATGCCACTCTCGTGGTGCCCCGGGAGATTCAGACCGAGATCGCGGTGCTCAAGGGCATCGTGGCGGCCAACGTCATGTCGACTAATGCCCGGCAGCCGCTGTACACGCAGCAGCGCGAGGTGCTCACCGAACTGGCGGATGCGCTGCTTGCCGACCCGAGCCAGCTAGACCCGGGCTTCGCAGCAGACTGGAACGATGCCGCCGATGACACGGCTCGCGCCAGAGTCGTCGTCGATCAGGTTGCGTCGCTCACCGACCAGTCGGCGAACGCGTGGCACTCACGGCTTGTGCGCTAGTCCGCAGCGGCACGCCGCGCGAAAGTAGAATCAACGCGTGGCAGGCCTGATCCGACGAAGCGATATCGACGAGGTACGGTCGCGCACCAACATCGCCGACATTGTTGGCGACTTCGTCACGCTCAAGAGCGCAGGTGGCGGTTCGATGAAGGGCTTGTGCCCCTTTCATGAAGAGCGCAGCCCGAGTTTTCACGTGCGTCCCCAGGTCGGTTTCTACCACTGCTTCGGTTGCGGCGAGGGCGGCGACGTCTTCACCTTCCTGCAGAAGATGGATCACGTCACCTTCAGCGAGGCCGTCGAACGGATGGCGGGCAAGCTGGGCTACGAGCTCCACTACGAGGATGGCGGGCAGGCGAGCGATCACGGCGCACGGGCTCGCATCCTCGCCGCAAACCAGGCGGCCGCAGAGTTCTACGTCGCACAGCTCGGCACCCCCGACGCCGAGCCGGGTCGCACTTTTCTTGGCGAGCGGGGTTTTGACGCTAGCGCTGCGCAGCGGTTCGGCATTGGCTTCGCTCCACGCGCTGGTACGGCCAAGCACCTGAAGAGTCTTGGCTTCACCGAAGACGAGCTCATCGCCGCCGGGTTGGTCGGCAAGGGCGAGCGGGGCGATGTCTACGATCGTTTTCGCGGTCGGCTGGTGTGGCCCATCCGCGATGTGACCGGCCAGACTCTCGGTTTCGGCGCGAGGAAGCTGCTCGACGACGACAACGGTCCGAAGTACCTCAATACGCCTGAGACGGCGGTGTACCACAAGAGTCAGGTGCTCTACGGGCTCGACCTCGCGAAGAAAGACGTCGCGCGCGGCCGACAGGTCGTGGTGGTTGAGGGCTACACCGACGTGATGGCGTGCCACCTTGCCGGCGTGACCACCGCGGTCGCCACCTGTGGAACGGCCTTCGGCGTCGAGCACATCAAGATCATCCGGCGGGTGATGGGCGATGTCGACAACCGCGACTCCACCGGCACCGGCGAGGTCATCTTCACCTTTGACCCAGACGAGGCGGGTCAGAAGGCCGCGAGCCGCGCCTTTGCCGAAGAGCAGCGGTTTGCCGCGCAGACTTTCGTCGCCGTCGCGCCCGACGGACTCGACCCGTGCGACCTTCGCCTCAAAGGCGGTGACGACGCGGTGCGACGATTGGTTAAGACCCGCAAGCCGATGTTCGAGTTTATGATTCGACGGGTGCTCGACGCGCACAATCTTGAGACGGTTGAAGGTCGCGTGGCCGCGCTGCGTGAAGCGGCCCCGGTGGTGGCGAGTATCCGTGATCAGGCGCTCGCGATCGGCTATCGCCGTAACCTCGCCGGTTGGCTTGGCGTCGATATCGCAGAGGTGGAGCGAGCGGTGCGCGGGGCGCCTCGAGCGGCGGAGCGCCCACAACAAGCCGAGGCCGCAGAGCCGGGCGGTGCGCCGGTCGGTCCGACGCTGACCCAGCTCGCGACCGACCCATCGACGCGGCTCGAGCGCGACGCGGTGATGGCGATTCTGCAGCACCCGAGCGATGTCGGACGCGACTTCATTCTGCGGTTCGGTGATGTGCGGTTCGGCGACGAGACCCTGTCGGTCGTGCGCGACGCAATCGTGACCAGTCTTGACCACGCAGAGAGCTCCGCGTGGCTGACCGCCGTCGCGGCCGAAGTGCCCGCCCACTATTCAATGCTTGTGCAGCAGCTGGGCATCGCGCCGATTCCGCAGCGCGACGAACAGATGGCGAGCTACTGCGTTGGAGTCGTGACGGCCTTGGTCGACCGAGATTTGCTGCGCCGCAAGAAAGAGCTCGTGGGAGCTCTGCAGCGCACCGACGCGACGGCAGAGAACGCCAAGCATCAGTCATTGCAGCGCGACCTCGTCGCGATCGAGGCCGATCGTCGGGCTATCCGAGTCGAGTGACGCCGCTCGGCCCCGCGGTCGGGCACAATGTAGTCATGTCTGATCAGCCGCTCCCGCCTGCGGTGGTCGCCACTGACCTCTCTGTGCGCTACCGGCAACGCGGTTCTGCGGTCGCGGCGCGGGCCGTCAGCGGAGTTCACTTCAGCATCGAGCACGGCGAGACGCTCGCCGTCATCGGCGAAAGTGGGTCGGGCAAGAGCACTCTCGCTCGGGTACTTGCGGCCGAGCACGACCTCGACATTCAAGCGTCGCCGCGCATTACTGGCGGAGCGCTGCGTGTGCTCGACACCTCGCTTCGTCGTATCAGTGACCGCAAGCGCGACCGGCTGCGCGCGCGCATTGGGTACCTGCCGCAAGGCGCTGGTTCACTTCTTGTGCCCCACCTCACGGCCGGTGAGTCAATCGCCGAGCCAATCTTCGCGCGCGATCGAAAGTTCAACCAGACCACGGCGGGCATGGTCGTCGCGACGCTGATCGACGCCGTGCGGTTGCCCATGCTGACGATGAACAAATTTCCCTATGAACTGAGCGCCGGCCAACGCCAACGCATAGCGATTGCGCGTGCCCTCGTGCTTGAGCCATCGCTGTTGATTGCTGACGACCCGACATCCGGCGTGGATGTGACTGCCCGCGCCGCCATCATCGACATCATTCACGAGCTGCAGACCGACCTCGCGTTCTCGGCCTTCATCGTGACCTCGAACCTGCACGAGGTGCAGCGTCTGAGTAACCGCGTGCTCGTGATGTGCCGCGGTGAAGTTGTCGGGCATGGCGACCTCGACGAGGTGTTTGCGAATCCGCAACACCCGTACGTTGAGACTCTTGCGCGAACCTACGAGCTCGACTACCAGCAACAGTCGGTCGATGCCAACGTCTAGCGACGTCATGGCCTTCATCGAAGACCAGCTCGTCGGCCTCGACTTTCGCACCGCACGTATGTTCGGCGAGTACTGCGTCTACGTCGACGGCAAGGTCGTTGGTTTTGTTACCGACGACATCCTCTGCATCAAGCCGAGCCCGGCCGACCCTGCTCTGTTCGAGCGCACGACGCCGGGCGAGGCCTACCCAGGGTCGAAGCTCTACCACCAAGTTCAGGGCGACGCGATTGAGGATCGCGAGTGGTTGCACGAGGCACTCCAGGCGACTGCCGACGCGCTGCCCATGCCCGCTCTGAAGAAGCCGAGGACGAAGCCGTGACCCGCGGCACCGGTCAGCACCGCGATCTCGCCGCTGACCACCGCGTGCACCCGCTTCATCGCCCAGCGGCCGGCCCGATAGCCGTGCTGCCAGAGCCGAAGCGGCAGTTTGTCGACGCGGTACTCGCGGGCGGCGGTACCGTTGAGCCGCTCAGCGCCAGAACGACCGGCATTGTCTGGCTGTCAGAAACCCGGGCGGATGAACTCGCCGTCGTTCTCGAAGCCAACCCCGGAATCCAATGGGTGCAACTGCCTTGGGCCGGAGTCGACGCCTTCGGCGACGTACTGGCCCGCTGGTCAGACAAGCCCTTCCCGCTCTGGACGAGCGCGAAGGGGGCATACTCAGAGCCCGTCGCAGAGCACGCACTCGCCCTCACGCTCGCGCTTCTGCGTCGTTTTCCGCAGAAGACTCTCGCCGGTCGCTGGGTCGAGAAGACGGGCACCTCGCTCTACGGACTCTCGGTCGTCATCGTCGGAGCCGGCGGTATCGCGCGTGAGCTGATTCGGCTTCTGTCGCTATTCGAGGTCGAGATCACCGTCGTGCGGCGCTCTGGCGAGCCGGTTGAGGGCGCTGCGAAGACGGTGGCGCCTGGTGCCCTCTCAGAGCAGCTGCCTCGCGCCGATGTCGTGGTTCTCGCTGCTGCAAGCACTGACGAGACTGCACGCCTGATCGGCGCACCAGAGTTCGCCATGATGAAGTCGTCTGCCGTGCTCGTCAACATCGCCCGCGGCGCGCTCGTCGACACCGACGCTCTCGTCGATGCTCTGCACAAGGGAGTCATCGCCGGCGCTGGGCTCGATGTCACCGACCCAGAGCCGTTGCCCGACGCTCACCCGCTGTGGAGCGAGCCGAACGTGCTCATCACCTCGCACTCTGCCGACACCCCGGAGATGACCGCTCCGCTGTTGGCCAGCCGAATTCGTCTCAACGTCGCAGCGCTGCACTCTGGCGACGGTTTCGTCGGCGTCGTTGACCCGAAGGCAGGGTACTGAGCACGTCGGGTACTGAGCACGTCGGGGGCTGAGCGCTGCTGAGTTGCTCGCCCGCCTTCATCCCGACGAGGCCTGCTCCTCGTCGATTTGGTGTTGGCGATTCTCTTGGTAAAGTAAGCACGCTGTTTCAGCATTCCTCGATAGCTCAATTGGCAGAGCAACGCACTGTTAATGCGTAGGTTCTTGGTTCGAGTCCAAGTCGAGGAGCAGTGCCCTAAAAAAGCACCGGCCCAGACCCTCCACGGTCTGGGCCTTTTACTTTGTCGTACTCCCCACGGAGTAGGCAAGCGGCTCTGTCAGGCGGACGCCCTGAATGTCCGCCGCGATTACGATCGGTGCATGCCTTTCCACGGTCGCGACTACTGGCACGGCAGGCAGCACCTGCACGGTCCGCGCGGCGCACCGCCAGAGTGGGCCATGCAGTGGTGGGATTCCGAACTCGAGGCTCGCCAGTTTCAGCGACGTTCAAGCGCGAGTTTTCGCCTGTGGGTTCCGGTAGTTTTGTCGCTGCTTCTGCAGCTTCCCGCGCTATTCATCGAGTGGGACGCAGGCAAGCGGCCGACCCTCGTCGAGTGGGGTTCGCCGCACCAGGCTGCACTCGCGATCTTCATCGCTACGATCGGTCCACTCGCGCTGATTGGGGCGCGCCGGTTTCCTGGACCGGTCGTTGTCGTGGTCGCGCTTGCGGCATCCGCCGATCTCTTGCTTGCTGGTGCCAATGACGGGCCGCCCTACCTGGCCTTCGCATTTGCAATCGGCTCGGCGATCGTACGCGGCGCGCGCGTCTGGGCGTGGGCCACCATCGCGGCGTCGTGGGTTGGCACGCTGATCGTCGCCTCCACGCTCGGGCTCACGTGGCAGCCGTGGCGTGTGGTTGGTATCAGTCTTGGCATTTTGCTCATCGTTGGCATGGCCGAGAGCATCCGCGCGCGGGGCGCACGCTACGACGAGGCGCGCACCCGGCTCGCTGCACGGCGGCAGTCAGAGGTGCAGGCTGAGCGCGTGCGTATCGCGCGCGAACTACACGATGTGCTCGCCCACTCGCTGAGCCAGATAAACGTGCAGGCCAGCGTTGGCCTGCACTTGCTCGAGAAACAGCCGGCCAAGGCGGCGGATGCCCTAGCCAGCATCAAAGAAACCAGCAAGGCCGCCCTCGACGAGGTGCGATCGGTGCTGGGGATTCTTCGCTCCGACGCCGGATCTGACGCCCCCCTCGTTCCCGAACCCGACCTCTCTCGCCTCGACGGCCTCGCGGCGTCGGTGATTGCACAGGGCGTCGAGGTCGCGCTAAGCAATGAGCTCGACAACGTGCCGAAACCGACACAGCTCGCGCTCTATCGAATCGTTCAAGAGTCACTGACAAATGTGATCAGGCACGCGAACGCCTCGCGGGTTACGGTCGCGCTGACCGACGATGAGGGGAAATATCACGTGGAAATCACCGACAACGGCACTGGCGCGATCGGCCAGAATGTGGGCGACGGGCGCGGACTGCTCGGCATGCGCGAGCGCGCAGAACTGCTCGGCGGAACCCTCGAGGCCGCAACAGTCGCCGGCGGCTTTAGGGTGCGCGCGACGATTCCGAAGGCAGTCGTCTCGTGATTCGCGTGGTGATCGCCGACGACCAGCAGCTGATTCGCGGCGGGTTTCGAAGCCTGCTTGACTCCGAGCCCGATATCGAGGTCGTCGGCGAGGCGGGCACGGGTGCCGAGGCCGTCTCCCTCGTCAGCCAGCTCAAGCCCGACGTCGTGCTGATGGACATTCGCATGCCAGGGGGTGACGGCTTGTGGGCGACCGAGCAGATTGTGGCCAAACCAGAACTCGCCAACACCCACATTGTGATCGTGACGACATTCGAGCTCGACGAATACGTCGGTCATGCGATTCGCGCTGGCGCCAGCGGGTTTCTTGTGAAAGATACCGAGCCGGTCGAGTTGATTCGGGCGGTACGCGTTGCGGCGGGCGGCGACGCCCTATTGAGTCCAGGTGTCACCAAGCGGTTACTCGAGCGCATCGCAAAAACTCTGACCGAAGAGCCAGACACCGCGCAGCTGGGTGTGCTGACCGACCGAGAGCGCGAGGTGCTCGCCCTTGTTGGCCTCGGGCTCACCAATGACGAGATCGGGCAGAGGCTTTTTCTGAGCCCACTGACCGCGAAGACGCACGTGTCGCGAATGATGTCGAAACTGCTTGCGCGCGACCGCGTGCAGCTCGTGGTCGTGGCGTACGAGACCGGGCTCGTGAAGCCCGGTCGCGCATCCTAAGGGCGTACCCGCACGCGTCATCGTGCACCCGGCGGAGTAGCCGAAGTGTCGTCGCCTGGCAGATTCGCGCGGCAGCGCTCGACGAGAAGCTGTAGTCATGAGGTTCCGCCGGAACCGTTCATGGAAGGACAATCGTGTTCGCTACACTCGCAACGCTTGGTATCGCAGCTGAAATCGGTGGCCCCGCAGGCGGGGCCTTCTGGCTGTTTCTGCTGATTCCGCTGTTCTGGATTCTGCTCTTCGCAGCGATCTTCTCGATCGCTTCTCGCCGCTGGCGTCGCGCCGGGTGGAGCCACGGCTACGGCCACGGCTACGGGCACGGCTTGGGGCACGGCTTTGGCCCGCACGGCCACTGGGGTTCGCACGCGGCGCGGAGCGCGGAGGGTTCACTCGCCGAGCGCTTCGCCCAGGGCGACATTGACGAGAAGGAGTACCGTGCTCGTCTCGAGGTGCTTCGCGCCAGCGCGTACCCTGCACCGGTGCCGCCGACGAAGTAGTTCGCTCGCAGGAGGCACGAGGTAGGCTCGCTCTTGGCCATTTTCGGCTGAGAGCGAGCCGCGTTCTGGTGAGGGAGCATCATGCAAGCCTGGGTTGACGCCAATGCTCTCGTCATAGCGATCGTGCTCGCTAGTGCCGTCGCCGTTCTGCTGCTGCTCACTGTCGTTACGTTCATCGCCTACCGTCGTGAACGGCGGCGCAGAGGCCGCGAGGCGGCAAATCTCGTCGAGCTCGAACGAACGCGCTTGGATCTTGAGGTCTCGCTCGCTGAGCAGACTGGGCGCTTGCGCATCATCCGCGAACTGCACGAGGTCACGGCACACGAGATGTCAGTGCTCATCAGCCAGTCAGACGGCGCGCGGTACGCAGGCAGCAAAGACCCGAAGGCGGCGGTGCGGGCGGCAAGCGTCATCGGTGACTCGGCTCGTAGCACTCTGGCGAACCTGCGGCGGGTGATGGCCGTCGTGCGCGCGGGCGAAGCCGAGGTCGACACGCAGCCGCAGCTCAAGGCCGCGGCTGACCTCTTCAAGGTCATGCGCGAAGCCGGGCTAGAGATCAGCTTTCAAGAGAACGGTAAGCGCTTCGCCATGAAGCCGGGCGCAGAACTTTCGATCTTTCGGATTCTGCAAGAGACGCTCGACAACGCTGCGACCTACGGTGGCGATGGCACCCGAGTCAACGTGACCTTCACCTGGACCGACGACGGCTTCGGCCTCGTCATTGACGACGACGGCGTTCGGGCCGAGTCGCGCAGGGCTGGGCTTGACCCCAACGAGATCAGCCGCAGCGGCGGCTATGAGCTGGACGACGACCTCGCCGCTCTCACCGGTGTCATCACCGGCCCTGGGCTCACCGAGATGCGCGAGCGTACCGAGATGTTCGGTGGCGTGTTCACGGCAGTGCAAGTGCCCGGGGTCGGATTCTCGGTCTCCGCCAGCTTCCCAACCCTGCGGTCGTTGTAGTGCCAGCCCGGCCCATTTCCGTCGTCATCGTTGACGATCAGGCGCTTCAGCGCGAGGGGCTTCGCATGGTGCTCGAGAGCCAGAAAGACATCACGGTGGTCGGCGAGGCCGCGGATGGCGCGCTCGCACTCGCCCTGCTGCGTACGACAGCAGCGGATGTGGTGCTCATGGACATCCGCATGCCCCGCGTGAATGGCCTCACGGCCACCGAGCGCATCAACAGTGATGCGAAGGTTCGAGCACTCGGACGCCCACCACGGGTGGTGCTTCTGACCGCGCTCGACCTCGACGACCACGTGCCTGCCGCGGCGAGGGTCGGCGCCTACGCGATTCTCTACAAAGACGTGCCGCCGCCCGCCCTACTCGAAGCGATTCGCGGCGCGGCACAGCAGCGGGCGGCGGAGTAGCGCTTCTACGCTTCTAGTTCGTCGACACCGGGCATCCACGACCGCCCAGGTACGCCCCACTTGCGCTTGCGCGCCACTTTGGCTAGTTCGAAGCGGTGCAGCTCATCGAGGCGGTCGGCGTAGAGCACGCCATTGAGGTGGTCATACTCGTGCTGGAAGATGCGAGCAAGCCAGCCGGTTGCATCAACCTCGAAGCGCTTCTGCTTCGCGTCGAGGGCGGTGAGCACCGCACGCTCTGACCGGCGGAGGGGGAACCGTTCGCCCGGGACGGAGAGGCACCCTTCGGACTCGGTGTCTTCATCCGCCTCGCCAATGGCGGTTGGGGTGATGAGCAAGCTCGGGTTGATGGCCGCGCCGCGCCATAACCGGTCGTCGTCGTCGATCCAGTTGAAGACGAAAAGGCGCACGTTGATGCCGACCTGAGGGGCGGCCAGGCCGACGCCGGGGGCCTCTTCCATGGTGTCGAACATGTTGGCGATGAGCTCGTGCAGCGAGGGGCCGAAATCCGTCACAGGGGTCGCGGGTTGGTGCAGCACCGGGTCGCCGGTGATGCGAATCGGAAGCACGGCCATTTGACAAGAATATCGGCGGTTGACCCGGTAGATTCGACGGGTGCCACCCGAACTCAGCGACATCACCGACTCATTTACGCTGACGCCTGTGCAGGCCGTTGGTATCCCGATCGCCCTTTTCGGTGCGATTCTCATCTCGATCGGCACGCAGCTTCAGCACACGGGTGTGTCGGTCGTAGGCAAAAGGGCAGAGAGCGGAACGAAGGCGGGGCTAGGACTTCGCCAGCTCGCGGAGCTGTTCGCCCGCCCGTCGTGGCTGCTCGGCACCGTGCTGCTCGGCGTCGCGATGCTCTTTCAGCTCACGAGCCTGGTGTTCGCACCCCTGATCGTTGTACAGCCGCTTGGCGCAATTGCACTCGTCGTCACCGCGATAGTGAACTCGCGATTGAGCGGCGTGAAGCTCGGCGCCGTTTCTCGACGGGCAATCTGGTTGTGCGTCGGCGGCGTCGGCCTCTTCGTGACGATCGCGGCATTCACTGCCAAATCGAGCCCGATCACCGAGCTGCAACTCTCGGTCGTGCTGATTATTCTCAGCGCCGTGCTCGTAGCCTTCGCCGTGGCCTTCGCCCTGCTTCGTACGCGGTTTAAAGCGATCTTCTACATCATCGGTGCCGGCGTGCTGTTCGGCTTCGTTGCAACACTGGCCAAGGTTGTCATCGACCGCATCAAGACGCTTTCTTTTCACGATTTCCAACTCGGTGATGCCGAGTGGCTCACCGTGCTGTGCGTGGTCGGCCTTCTCGTCGCGGCTCTGCTCGGCTCCTACTTCGTGCAGTCGGCGTACTCGAATGGCCCGCCAGATCTCGTTGTCGCTGGCCTCACGGTGATCGACCCGCTGGTGGCAATCACGGTCGGCATCCTCGTGCTTGGCGAGGCCTCCGCTGCGCCGCTCTGGGCAATCATTGCGTACGTGATTGCTGGCGCAACGGCGATTTATGGAGTGCTGCTGCTCGCGAAGAATCACCCCCAATCGCAGCACTAAGGTACGGTTAGATAAACCTCTCGCCGGTGCACTGATCCCGGCGCATCGCCCAAGGGAACCCCCAACTTGCCCGATAATGCTGCAAAGGCGACTTCGTCGAAGCCGCTCACGATCGTCATTGGTGCCGACACCTTTCTGCCAGACATCAACGGCGCCGCGATCTTCGCCGCACGCCTCGCGGCAGGACTGGTCGAGCGAGGCCACGAGGTGCACGTTGTCGCTCCGGCGGGCGACCGCAAGCACGGCACGTGGCAAGAAATGGTCGAGGGCCAGCCGGTCACCGCGCACCGCCTCTTCAGTCTGCGTTGGTATCCGCATCCGTGGCTTCGCTTCGCGATGCCGTGGCGCATCGAGCAGAACACGGCGAAAATTCTGGATGAGGTGAAGCCCGACGTCGTGCACTTCCAGTCCCATATCATCACCGGTCGCGGTCTCTCGAAGGGTGCAGCTGAGCGCGGCATTCGCCTCATCGGCACCAACCACTTCATGCCGGAGAACCTGCTAGAGCACACCAAGCTGCCTCGCTTCATTCACAACTTCGCCGTGCGCCAGGCGTGGGCGGCCGCATACCGCTCGTTCGTCCGCGCAGAGGCGGTGACCTCACCTACGCGCAAGGCGGGGGACTTTCTCGAGAAGGCGATCAATATCCGCCCGGTGCTTGCCGTCTCGTGTGGAATCAAGGCTGACAACTACACGCCGAGCTTTGCGCCCCGCACGGAGAACGTCATCGTCTTTGTTGGTCGTATCACCGGCGAGAAGCAGATCGACAAGCTCGTTCGTGCCTTTGCCCGGCTCAAGACAGATCTCGATGCCAAGCTCATCCTGGTCGGACACGGTGAAGAAACGGGCCATCTGCGCACCCTCGCCAATCAACTCGGTGTTGGCAACCGGGTGACGATCACCGGCTATGTGTCAGACGACGAACTGCGTCGCATTCTTACAAGCGCGACCGTGTTCGCCATGCCCTCAATCGCCGAACTGCAGAGCATCGCGACGCTCGAGGCAATGGCGTCTGGACTGCCCATTGTTGCGGCCAACGCCATGGCCCTTCCGCACCTCGTGCATCACAAGCAGAACGGCTATCTCTTCGAGCCGGGCGATGTCGATGATCTGGCGCACCGCCTCGACCAGGTGCTGCGAATGTCGCCAGCGAAGCTCGAGAGAATGAAGCGCGAGAGCCTGAAGATTGTCGAAGCGCACGACATCAACCGCACGCTCGACACTTTTGAGGCGCTCTATCGCGGTGAGCAAGTGCACGACATGATCGTCGGTGACTTCAGGGTGCGGGTGCCAGGTGCCAAACGCAAGGCGCTCAAGCACGCCTTGCGATTGCGTCGCACTGGCCCGATCAACGTAGCGCCTGACGGCAAGAAGTAGCCAAAGACGCAGCGGCGGCCGCGAGATCTGCCGCAACGCGCCCAGGCAAAACCCCGCAGCTATAGCGCGTGCTGCAGCCCTCGAATGTAGCCAATCGCAAACAGACGGCCAAGACTCTCATAGCCCGGCCGCGCGTTCGACTCGCCGTAGAGCGTCGGGACGTGGTCTGGGCGCAGCGGGCCGGTGAAACCGATGTCGCGGTACGCGCGAAGGCACTCTGCCATGTCGAGCACGCCGTCGTCGTGAAAGGTCTCGACGAAGTTCTCGGCGGTGCCGCGGACGTTGCGAAAATGCACGAACGGTATGCGCGCGCCGAACTCGCGGATGAGCGTAGGTACGTCAGTGTTCATCAGCGCGAAGTTGCCCTGACAAAAGGTAATGCCGTTGCTTGCCGAGTCACTGAGCGCCAACAGCCGCCGGTAGTTCTCCGGTGAGTTCATGATGCGTGGCATATTGCGCACAGAGGCAAGCGGCGGGTCGTCGGGGTGCATGCCCATGCGCACTCCGGCCTTCTCTGCGACCGGAATCACGGCGGCCAGAAAGTATTCAAGCGCCTCCCACAACTGCTCGTGCGTAACCGAGCCGACCGGTACAAGCTCCGGAAGCGCGGATGCGTCTGCCAGCGAGAAGCCGGTGACCAGCGCCCCACCGCGGCCTGGCGTCGCAACGCTCGTGCGCGCCCAGCTGGAGATGGCCATCCAGTTGTAGCAGAGCACCCGCAGGCCGAGGTTACCCATGGCGTCGAGTTGCGTGATGACGTGCTCGATTTGCTCGTCGCGGCCCTCTAGACCGAGGCGAATTTTGTCCATCGGTGCCGTGTCTTCAATGGCAACAACCTCGAAGCCGCCCTCGGCAAAAATCGCCATGTCGCGCGCGATCGATGCCTCACTCCACGGTGCTTCATTCCACGGAACTTCGTCGTCGCCGGGGGCGACCGCCGCTCCACCCTCCAGCGAGGCGAACATGCGCTGCTCTTGCTCTGCGCCCTGCAATACCGCGACGACGTTGGTCACGCCGGCTTGCTTCACCAGCTGCCAGAGCGGCTCGGGCCGCGGAGAAAGAAACTCACTCAGTTGAAACATGGTGTGCCTAACGGTTGTGTGGCTAGTGGCTAACGGGCAGCAGGGAGCGACGCAGCGAGGCGGGCGAGCAACCCACCGTCGACACGAATATCGGCGCCGGTGACAAAGCTCGCGCGTGGGCTTGCGAGAAACGAAATGACGCTGGCGATCTCGTCGGCGCGCGCTATGCGACCGAGGGCGTGGGCTGTTCCCCAGTCGGCGAGAAGCGCTTCGACAGCCTCTGGAGTGCCATCGCTCATGCCGGCGGCCGATGCGCGCAACATGGGTGTGTCGACAGAGCCTGGGCTCACCGAGTTCACCC
>JANONY010000175.1:0-8619 GCA_031421055.1 Actinomycetes bacterium
TCTCTGCGGCAAGGTCGTCGATAGCGGCGAGTACCTCGTCGTCAGACAGGTCGGATGCGGTGGCCCACACGGCAGCAACGCGGGCTTCCCAGTCGTCAGCGGTCATGGGCCAAGGGTATTGCGTGCCAGCTTGCCGAAGGATCGCGCCTCGAGGAAGTCATTCACGAATCGAGTTCGGCGCTCCTCTGAGCGCAGCAGGATGATCGAGAGCAGAGCGTTCGCAAGCGCGGGTGCCGCCGCGAGTAGCGCAAGAACATGCGGCATCGTGGTGGTCAAGGATGCAAGCCAGAGAATCACGACGACGGGGAGCCAGAACATCCCGGTGAAGCCCGACCACGGCAGCCCGAGGAATGCGAGAACAGCGACCGCGACGATCAGCACCTCGCTGTGGCCAAGCAGCCCGTAGACCGCCAGCCCAAGTGCAATCGCGGTCGCGAGGGGGTGCGCAGACGATGCCACCACCGCGCGAGCACCGAGCGGTACGCGCTCGAGCCGGGGTTGCGCGACGCGGTCCTGCGTGACGAGCACTAACGAGAAGAAGGAGCCGAAGACAAGCGCGAGCCCGAATATCCAGCCCTCCATCTCCATGCGGACGGTGCAGAACTCCACCGCCCACGCCACGACGATCAGTGCAACAACAAAGTGCGGACCCATTCTCCACAGGGGGATCGCGAGCGATCGTAACGATGCGTGGTTTCGTATCGCGAGTACGCAGTTGAGGGTCATCGAGAAGAAGGTGGCGGTCAGCGTGATCATCGCGGCGAAGTAGATGGGCGCGAGCCCGACGTGAGTTGGCACGAAGTCGTCATCGATGTGCTGCATGCGCCATGCCGCGAGCGCGATGGCGACGATCGGCACCGCAAGCGACGGGACGAGCAGCACGAACGCTATGCGATCCCTCACCGGGGGTGTTGCGTTCATCCGCCAAGCGTATTGGCGGGCAGGCCGACAGTATGGTGTGGGTCACAACGGTTTGATTGCGGATCGTGTGCGATTTTCCGGGCGCGTGGGGGATGCGGCGTTCTGCGCGGTTCGGACCTCACATCCGAGCGGAATTTCGCATGCTGCGAGCGATGCGCGCTAAGCCCCGGGCGAACACGCCGATACGGAGAAGCGCGCTCTAGTAGTTTCGAACCAAGCGATAACTGAATGGAGCGCAACACATGGCCCAACCGGCATTGGTCAGCAGCATCTTCGACCAACTCCTTGCGGACCGCATCATCTGGCTTGGCTCAGAGGTGCGAGACGACAACGCCAATGAGATCTGCGCGAAGATCCTCCTGCTCGCCGCTGAGGACGCGAAGCGCGACATTTTCCTCTACATCAACTCCCCGGGCGGCTCGATCACCGCGGGCATGGCGATCTACGACACGATGAAGTTCGTGCCGAACGACATCGTTACAGTCGGCATCGGCCTCGCCGCCAGCATGGGGCAGTTTCTGCTCTCGAGCGGCACGAAGGGCAAGCGCTACATCACGCCGAACGCCCGCGTTCTGCTTCATCAACCGAGCGGCGGATTCGGTGGAACCTCCGCAGATATCCAGACCCAAGCGCACGTCATCCTCGACATGAAGAAGCGGATGGCGGAGATCACCGCAGAGCAGACCGGCAAGTCGGTCGAGCAAATTCTCATCGACAACGACCGCGACAACTGGTTCAACGCCCAGGAAGCCCTCGAGTACGGTTTTGTTGACCACCTGCGGGAGTTCGCATCCGACGTAGTCGGCGGCGGCGGAACCGACGAAGCGATCAAGAAGTAGAGGTGGAGACAATGAACGAGTTCGACTTCCAGGGCATCGCCCGCCCGACCGCAGAGTCGCGGTACATCCTTCCGACCTTCGAAGAGCGCACTGCGTACGGCTTCAAGCGTCAAGACCCGTACGCCAAGTTGTTCGAAGACCGCATCATCTTTCTCGGGGTGCAGATCGACGACGCCTCGGCCGACGACGTGATGGCCCAGCTGCTGGTGCTCGAGAGCCAGGACCCTGACCGCGACATCCAGATGTACATCAATTCACCCGGTGGATCCTTCACTGCGATGACCGCAATCTACGACACGATGCAATACATCCGCCCGCAAATTCAGACCACCGTTCTGGGTCAGGCGGCTTCGGCGGCTGCCGTGCTTGCCGCAGCGGGGACGCCGGGCAAGCGTCTCGCCCTTCCCAACGCGCGCATCCTCATTCACCAGCCCTCGACCGGTGACTCTGGCCGCGGCCAGGCGAGCGACATCGAGATTCAGGCTCGTGAGATTCTGCGTATGCGCGAGTGGCTCGAAGAGACGCTGTCTTTTCACTCGAACCGCACTCCGGCGCAGGTCAACAAAGACATCGATCGCGACAAGATTCTCAGCGCGGCCGAGGCGCAGGAATACGGTCTCATTGACCAAGTGTTGGCACCGCGTAAGAACGTGGCCGCGCTGGTGAAGTAGCAGGCGTCAAAGGTCGAGTGGGGCAGCGTGAGCTGCCCCACTTCTTTTTTCTAGGCGCGTGCGGTTGTGGATCGGGGGGCGCGAATGTACTCGACAACGAGCCGCACGGTGAGCGCGATCATCGCCACGCTCGCCGCCGCCTGCACGAGACCGGTGCCTTCGTAGAAGAGGTTGCTCGCCTCTGGCGACCATAGCGAGTAGACGGTGGCGACCACGTGCGCGTCGCTGCCGGGCAGAACCGTGACGTTGTCGGCGCCGAGCGCCTTGAGTACGTGGTCAAGGATGCCGTCAAGCAGCCCGAACCACGCGAAGATCAGCGCATTCACCGTCGCGAGAAACCACAGCGCGAGCTGCCGCCCAGATTTCTTGAGCCAGACGATCAGCACGATTGGCAACGTCACGATGACGATGGCAGGGACGATCAGCTCGGGGCCGAGGCGGAAGATGTGGTGAATCGACACCATCACCGTGGTGATGGTGGTTGCGATCGCGGTGAGCCTCAGTGTTGCGGGTTTCATAGGGGTGCCTCTCAGAGAAAATAGTTGCATAGTACAACTATGTGAATCGACACTACTTCGATATGGTTGTACCGCGCAACTTTGATCGATCGGGGCAAGAGCATGTCTACTGAACTCCACGAAGCACTGGATAGTGGACTCGGCCAGTTGCTGAGACTGCGCGGCGTGCTCGACTCCTCTGGCGTCGCATCCGGCTTGGGGGTCTCGCTTTCTGAGGCGCTCGCGCTACGAGACCTTCGCGATGGGCCCGCACAGCAAAACGCGCTTGGCGCCGTACTCGGCCTGGAGAAGAGCACGGTGAGCCGGCTCGTCGATGGGCTTATTGCGAAGGGCTGGGTGACCAGAGAGCGCGACCCTGGCAACGGTCGCGTTCGCAGTGTTGTGATCACCGCTCGCGGCCTCGCCGAAGAACAGCGCGTGGCGACGGCCATGCGAGAGCGGCACGCGCGGGTGTTCGCCGCTCTCACAGCGCGGGAGCGTGAAGCGGTATCCATTGCGCTTCCGGCTCTGGCGCGAGCGCTAGCGGAAGTGCCCAGCTAGCTGTAGTTCTTAACTAGTTCAAACGCGCGATCACGGCGTGGTGTCGAGGCGGCGGCGACTACGCAGCAACAAAATCGCTGCGACGATTGCCGCTGAGACGACCACCACTCCCGCGACTATGAGGCCAGCAAGGCCTCCGTCGCCAGAGTCGTCGTCGCCAGAGTCGTCGCGGCCAACGGCGGGCTCGTCGTCGCGCACGTACAGCCCGTTGCAGTCGCCGGCCTCTGCCGAGCCCGCCGCCGCCTCGAACTCGCCCGCTGGCGCCCACGTGAAGGTGAACTCGTCTGAGGCTGGATGCCCGTCACTCGAGACGACCTGCCAGATCACGGTGTACTCGCCTGGCTCACCGATGACGGCGCCGGCGCTCAATGTCGGTCCGTCGACAGTGACGCAGCCATCACCGTAGTAGAGGCCGTCGCCGTCGCGCACGAGTAGTCCGAAACCCGATCCCTCGCCTTCTAGGTCGAGTAAGTCTTCGTTCATGGTCACCGAGAACGCCTCGGGCGATGCCGTGAGCGTCTCGCCAGCTGTCGGCGTCGACTCGACGAGACCGTTATGCGCGGCGGCGGGCATAGCGAACGCGAATATCGAAGCGGTAACGAGTGCAGCACCGAGAAGGGCGGCGGTCGTGCGTGTCATCGGTAACCTTCATAGACGAACAAGATCGGCGAGCGTAGGCAGCTTACGCCAACGTCACTTGAGCGCCACGCCGCTCGTCGGTTTTGCGCCGGGTGCCGGTGGGCGTCTGCAGATCGGGTTAGGCTCGAACATCTCAGTTGTCACGGTGCATGTACTGATCCAGAGGAGTTGAGCATGGCGCGTATCGGTGAAAGTGCCGACTTGCTCAAGTGTTCCTTCTGTGGCAAAAGCCAGAAGCAAGTGCAACAGCTCATCGCCGGACCTGGCGTCTACATCTGCGACGAGTGCGTTGAGCTCTGCAACGAGATCATCGAAGAGCGCCTGGCCGAAGCGGGTGAAGAGACTTCGAGCGAATTCGAACTGCCGAAGCCCCGCGAGATCTACGAGTTTCTCGAAGAGTATGTGATCGGCCAAGAGGCCGCGAAGAAGGCGCTCTCGGTCGCTGTCTACAACCACTACAAGCGGGTTCGCGCCCGCACGACTCTCACCTCGGTCGACACCGTCATCGATGACGTCGAGATCGCCAAGTCCAACATCCTGTTGATAGGCCCAACCGGATGTGGCAAGACCTACCTAGCTCAGACCCTCGCCAAAAGACTGAACGTACCGTTCGCCGTCGCTGACGCTACCGCGCTGACCGAGGCTGGCTACGTCGGTGAAGACGTCGAGAACATTCTGCTCAAGCTGATTCAGGCCGCAGACTACGACGTCAAGCGTGCAGAGACCGGCATCATCTACATCGACGAGATCGACAAAATCGCCCGCAAGGCCGAGAACCCCTCCATCACTCGCGACGTGTCTGGTGAGGGCGTGCAGCAGGCGCTGCTAAAAATTCTCGAGGGTACCGTCGCGAGCGTGCCACCACAGGGCGGACGCAAGCACCCGCACCAAGAGTTCATTCAGGTCGACACGACCAACGTTCTCTTCATCGTCGCTGGCGCCTTCTCTGGGCTAGAAGAGATCATCTCCTCGCGCGCGGGCAAGAAGGGCATCGGCTTCGGCGCGCCGCTGCACATCAAGGGCGACGAGCTCAACATCTTCAACGAAGTGCTGCCAGAAGATCTGCACAAGTTCGGGCTGATTCCTGAGTTCATTGGCAGACTGCCGGTTGTCGCCACGGTCACGCCGCTCGACCAGAGCGCGCTGATGGACATTTTGACCAAACCGAAGAACGCCCTGATCAGGCAGTACCAGCGCATGTTTGAGTTCGACAACGTCGAGCTCTCGTTCGACGAAGACGCGCTCGAGGCAATCGCCGACCTCGCCGTGCTCCGCCAGACCGGCGCTCGTGGGCTTCGGGCCATCATGGAAGAAGTGCTCGGCCCGATCATGTTCGAGGTGCCTTCAGACGACGGCATCGCCCGCGTGATCGTCACGAAGGAGGCCGTGCTCAATAACGCGGCTCCGACCATCGTGCCGCGAAAGCCGGTGCGCGCCGAGAAGAGCGCGTAAACCATTTTCCAACCCATCTCGGCGGGTATCGTCGCGGCGATCGCCGGATTCGCCACCTCGTTCGCGCTGGTCATCGCGGGCCTGCAAGCGGTCGGTGCCAGTGATGCCCAGGCGTCATCCGGTCTCTTCGCGCTGTGCCTCGTCGTCGGGCTGACCTGCATCGTTCTCGGTTTATGGCTGCGCATCCCGATCTCGTTTGCCTGGTCGACGCCGGGGGCCGCGCTGCTGGTGTCGGCGGGCACGGGCGGCATTGAGTTTGCGTCAGCCGTCGGTGCTTTCGTCGTCTGCGCGGCACTGATCGTGCTGTGCGGCTTGTGGCCGGTGTTGGCGCGATTGATCATGCGCATCCCGAAGCCGATCGCCAGTGCCATGCTCGCCGGCATCCTGTTTCAGATTTGCCTCGCGCCCGCCCAAGCGCTGTTCAGTGACATCTGGTACCTCGCGTTGCCGATCGTCGTAGTCTGGCTCGTGCTCTTCCGGCTTGCGCCTCGTTGGGCGGTACCGGCCGCGATGCTGGTCGCCATAGTGATGATTGCTATTTCGGCCACACCGGGCTGGCTCGATGGCGCCGGGCTTGCTCCGCAGCTCACCTTCGTCGTGCCGCAGTTTGATGTAGCGATTCTCAGCATCGGCATCCCGCTCTTCATCGTCACCATGGCGGGGCAGAACGTTCCCGGCCTCGTGGTTATGCGCACCTTCGAGTACACCGTTCCGCCCCACGCAGCACTGGTCGGATCTGGCATCGCCTCCGCCGGCGCCGCCCTGTTCGGCGGCCACGTCATCAACCTCGCGGCGATTACGGCCGCCATCATGGCGAGCCCGGAGGCGCACCCCGACAAGTCGAAGCGCTGGATCGCCTCCGTCACCGCCGGGGGCGTGTACCTGCTGTTGGGCCTTGGTGCCGGGTTCGCCACAGCGCTCGTCGCGGCGGCACCGACAATTCTCATCCTCGCGGTGGCGGGGCTAGCCGTGTTGGGCGCCCTCGTGACCGGCATCACCGCAGCGCTGGAGGCTCCGGAGCACCGCATCGCCGCGATCTTGACGTTTGTCGTGGTCGCATCCCAGGTCAAGCCCTTCGGTATCGGCTCGGCGTTCTGGGGCCTGCTCGTCGGCGGGATAGTCATGCTCTGGCTCAGTTGGCGGCGTGTGGTGCCTGGCCCTGAGACCTGACCCCGGGCGCTGGCGGCCGTGATACCAAAGTGGTATCGTCCTTCCCATGGCCATGACTGTGCGGTTTTCCCCAGAACTCGATGCTGCCCTGCAAAAGCTCGCGGATGTGAAGCACACTTCTAAGCATTCGCTCGTGCTGCAGGCAGTGGAGGGCTACGTGATCAGTGAGACGAAGACAGACCAGATAACGGCGAGTGTTGAGCGCACTCTAGTTCGAGATGCCGAGTTGCTCGCGCGCCTCGAAGACGCGTGACCGAGTACATCGAGCCGGAGCAGGCCCTTGCGGTCGTGGCGCGCCTCGGGCTTCATCTGCGCGATCAGGGCTTGTTTCTCTCCGCACTCGCCCGCCCGGCCGCAAGCGCGTTCGGCTCTGACGCCTACGACAGTCTTGAGCTGAAGGCGGCTGCCCTGCTCAGTTCGCTCGCGCGCAATCACGCGCTCTTCGATGGCAACAAGCGCACCGCTTGGGTGATCACGGTCGCGTTTCTCAACATCAATGGATGGGACCTAGCGATGAGCCAGAACGAGAAATTCGAGCTAGTACTTGCCGTCGCCCAAGGGCACCTCGAGCTCGACGAGATAGCCGCGACCTTCGCGACTCATCTCGTCATCGACGACTAACACCGCGCCTACTCGAGCAACCCCCGCCGAGCCAACAACGGTTCGATGACGGCGTCGCGACCACGGAAATCACGGTAGGCCTCGAGGGGATCCTTCGACCCGCCCACCCCGAGCAGCAGCGACCTGAAGCGGTCGCCGTTCTCTCGCGTCAGCCCGCCGTTCTCCTTGAACCACTCGACGGTGTCGGCGTCGAGAACCTCGCTCCAAATGTAGGAGTAGTAGCCGGCGTCGTACCCGCCTGCGAATACGTGCGCGAAGTAGGTGCTTGAGTAGCGAGTGGGTACCGCGGGATTCTCGAGGCCGACGCGTGCGAGGGCGGCCGCCTCGAACGTCTCCACCTCATCCACCGGCTTCGTGATGGAGTGCCATGCCTGGTCGAGCAGGGCCGCGGCGAGGTACTCGCTCGTCGCGAAACCCTCGTTGAACGATGCGGCGGCTAGCAACTTGTCGACGAGTTCTTGCGGCATCGGCTCACCCGTCTCGATGTGCACGGCATAGTTCGCGAGCACGGAGGGCCAGAGCATCCACATCTCGTTCACCTGGCTCGGAAACTCGACGAAGTCGCGGTACACACTCGTGCCAGCGAACTTCGGGTAGGTGACGCGCGCGAACAGGCCGTGCAGGGCGTGGCCGAACTCGTGAAACAGGGTCTCGACCTCGTCGTAGCTGAGAAGGGTCGGCGAGCCGGCCGGGGGCTTTGGCACGTTGAGGTTGTTCGTCACGATCACCGGGGTCTCGAGCAGGCTCGACTGTTCGATGAGCGAGTTCATCCACGCGCCGCCGCGCTTCGAATCGCGTGTGTACAGGTCGTAGACGTAAAGCCCAACCGAAGTGCCGTCGTCGTTGGCGACTTCAAAAACTCGCGCCTCTGGGTGGTAGGCGACGAGGTCGGAGCGCTCTTCGAAGGTGACGCCGTAGAGCTGGGTCGCCGCATAGAAGACACCGTCGCGCAACACCCTCTCCACCTCGAAGTAGGGGCGCATTGCTGCGGTGTCGACGTCGTACTTCTCGGTGCGCACCTTCTCTGTGTAGAAGGCCCAGTCGTGTGCTTCGATGCTGTGCCCGGCGATCTTCTCGAGGTCGGCTTGCTCTGCGCGCGCGTTGCGGGCCGCGATCGGAGCGAGTCGGCCGAGCATCGCTGCAACGTTTGCGGGGTTCTTGGCCGTCTCATCCGCCGTTACCCACGCGGCGTGCGAGTCGAAGCCGAGCAGTGCGGCGCGCTCTGCCCGCAGGGCCGTGATCTCGAGC
>JANONY010000176.1:0-12576 GCA_031421055.1 Actinomycetes bacterium
GGGTTCGAGGCGAGCGCAGTCCTGCTGCAGTCGGGGGCAGACGATCTAGGCGGCACCCTGTTCGACGGACGAGTGCGACCAGGCAGTGGTGCCGAGCGCGGGCTCGAACTGTCGTTGGCCGAGGCGACCCGCATCACGTCCGCACTATTTAGACCGTTGCGCCAGCGCACCACCAGCTACGGCGAACCGCCCTCGGCTCGAAAGCTACGATCGTGACGCACATCGCCGTGACACACGTCTCCGTGGCGATCATCGGGGCGGGGTTTGCCGGGATCGGCGCAGCCATCGAACTGCGACGCGCTGGCGAAGAATCGTTCCTGCTCCTCGAGCGAGGCAGTCAGGTGGGCGGCACGTGGCGTGACAACACCTATCCGGGGGTCGCCTGCGACGTGCCGTCACACCTCTACACCTTCTCCTTCCGCCCCAACCCTGGTTGGTCGCGACTGTTCGCGCCCGGTCGGGAGATTCGTGACTACCTCGAACTCGCCGTCGACGAGGAAGGCCTGCGACCTCACCTGCGGTTGGGCACCGCGATGACCGGGATGCATTGGGACGACGACGCGGCGCTGTGGCGCATCTCGACGAATTCAGGGGTCGTCACCGCCGACGCCGTCATTCTCGCCTGCGGTCGGCTCACCGAACCGCGCATACCTGAACTACCGGGGCTCGAGACCTTCCGCGGTGAAATCACGCACACTGCGCGCTGGCGCGACGAAATAGATTTCGCGGGCACGCGGGTTGCCGTGATCGGCACAGGTGCCTCGGCGGTGCAGCTCGTTCCGCACCTCGCCGCGGTCACCGACGAGCTCGTCGTGTTTCAGCGCAACGCCCCGTGGGTCGTGCCGCGCGCCGATCGCGCCTACACCGCCGAAGAGCGCGACGAGTTTGCCGCTGAGCCGACTCTGATCGACCGGCTGCGCGACACGCTATTCACCGAAGGCGAGTCGATGTTTCCGGCTCGAGTTGGCGAGAGCACAGCGCTCGCGGCCGCGCGGGCCGAGGCCCTCGATCACCTGCACCTTCAGGTTGCGGATGCCACACTTCGTGCCGCCCTCACCCCCGATTACGAGATCGGCTGCAAGCGTCGGCTGATCTCGAGCGACTACTACCCGACCTTCACGAGCGGGCGGGCAACCCTCGAGGCGTCTGCTCTCGACCGAATCGATCAGGGCACGCTGGTCGCCGCGAGCGGAGCCCGCTACGAGGTTGATCACCTCGTGTTCGCGACCGGATTCGAGTCAGCGCAGCAGCCCTACGCCGACAGCATTCGTGGACTCGACGGCGAGACCCTCGCCGACCACTGGGCAGACGGCATGACCGCCTATGCCTCGACGAGTGTGCACGGGTTTCCCAACCTTTTCATCATCAACGGACCCAATGCCGGTCTCAGCCACAACTCGGCCGTATACATGGTCGAAACCCAGCTCAGCTACATCGGGGAAGCGCTCGAGTACCTCCGTGAAACCAGTCAGGTTTTGCACGTCTCCGCGAACGCCGAGCGGGAGTACACCGCCCTGATCGATCGGCTAGCAGCACCGAGCGTATGGCTTACCGGCGGATGCGATAGCTGGTACCTCGACCCGCGCAGCGGCCGGCTGACACTGTTGTGGCCAGGGTCCGCCACATCCTTCCGCGAACGCAACGGGTCGTTCGATCCGGCGCCCTACCAGTTAGACGACCGCAGCGACCGTGCCCATTCGCTTCGGACACGTGGCGCGAACTGAACAATGTCACCCACTGGTTTCAGCCCCGGTAGTGCAGCCGAGCCTGAAGAATCACCACGTCGGCGCCGGTGATCCGGTACACGAGGCGATGTTCCTTGGTGCAACCGCCGTTCGTCGCTCAGGTTGTAAGCAACTACAGCGGTCTCGTTACCAATCTGCTACATACAGAGTTGTCTACTACTCGGTAACTTTCAGTCGCGCGATAGTCACGTCAGCCAGTGCGGTAACGCGAAAACCCCGCACGCTCGACTCGACGCTGTCCGCAGGAGTTCCGTCGTCGACGATGATGCGCGCGGCGTCGACCGGGCCATCCAGCTCGTATTCGAGCCAGTCCCCCGCGGCGAGATCGACGACCATGCGTTCGCTCGCCGTGTAGTCACGGCCGTCGGACTGCTCGAACCAGTGACCCTCGCGATGCGCGAGCTCTGCGTAGCGGACGGTGACGGCATCCGTTTCTCGCATCTCTGCGAGAGGAGTCGGCGAGCTGGTCGAGTACGACTGCCCCGCTCCGCGGAAGCCGAAGCCCCACGCCGGGATCTCGCGCGGCTCCCCCGCCGTGATCGCCTGCACGACCTCTGGCTGCCACACGCAATTCTCGAGCTTCATGTTCTCGAGCAGTTCGTCGAAGATGGCTTGCGCGTTGATCGGGGCAGGGCCACCGGCAACGTGCTCAACGAGGATGTCCCACCGCGCCGGCGGCAGGATCGACGCCGGAGACGTGCGAGTGTCGATCTTCTTCCACGGCCAAAAGTTCCAGCCGATGTTGTTGCTCTCGTACAGGCGCCAAGCGGTGTAGAGCCACTCGATGTTGTTCTCCCCGCCCTCACCCATGTAGATCGGAAGCTCGAGCGCGTCGCGCGCGTCGAGGAACTTCTGGATTGTCGCGGTGTCGGGCGGTGACCAGTACTTGTGAAACTGCAGGCACGAGTTCTCGTCCCACACCGCGTCGAAAATCGTCCAGTTGGTTGCCCAGTGCGAGCCCTCGTACATGATGAGATGGTTCTGGTCGACCTCACGGATGACGCGGGTCAGCTCTTGATAGAGTCGCGCCAGATCAGGGTTGTAGAGCTCCGTCCACTCGTTGGGGATCGGCTCGTTCAGCAGGTCGTAGCCCATGACAACCGTCTCGTCGACATAGCGGCTGGCAATCTCGCGCCAGAGGATCAGAGTCAGGTGGCGGTAGCGCGCATCCATGAAGAGCTCTGGCTTGTTGTGTGGAGAGTCGTCGATGTTCGTACCCGTCTGGCCGCCGGGCGCACCGTGCAGGTCGAGCAGCACCCACAGGCTGTGCTTTCGGCACCAGCGGATCACGTCGTCGACCATCGCGAACCCCGGCTCAAGCAGAGTGCCCTCGTCGTCAATCAGCAGCCTGGAGTTGATCGGCAGCCGAATGTGGTCGAAGCCGCTTTCGGCGATGCGCTGCACGTCAGCTTCGTTGAAGAAGTTGGCGCGAAAGCCAGCCCAGAATTCTTCTGCGCGATCGCCGAGTAGGCGCCGGATTAGAGCCTCTATTTCGCGAGGCGACTCTGCGCCCGGACCGAACTTCCACATGTAGCCCTCTGGCAGCATCCAATTGCCGATACCCATGCCGCGAAGAAGCAGCGGCCTACCGCTGCCGTCGACGAGTTCGGTTGTGGCGCGATGAACGAAGCCCTCGAAAGACGCGGGGCGGGATGAGAACTGCACGATGCTCCTACTTAAGACCTGAGAGCGCGAAGCCTTGAATGACGTAGCGCTGGAAAATGATGAAGACGATGAGAATGGGCACGACCATGACAGTGGCCCCAGCCATCTGCAGCGACGGGTTGACTGCCAGCTGCTGATTGAGCAGGTTGAGCCCGACAGAGAGGGTGTACAACTTCTGGTCACTCGAGAGCACGAGAGGCCAGAGAAAGCTGTTCCAGCCGGAGATGAAGGTGAGCACCACTTGCACGGCGAGAATCGGCTTCGACATCGGAAGCACTATCTGCCAGAAAGTGCGCAGCTCGCCCGCACCATCCAGGCGCGCCGCCTCGAGCATCTCGGTTGGGATAGTCGTCATGAACTGCCGGAACAGGAAGATGCTGAAGCCGGTCACTAGCGTCGGTAGCGCAATGCCAACAAGCGTGTTCGTCAGATTCAGCCCATTGATGATCAGGTAGGTGGGAATCATCGTCACTTGAACCGGAATCATGAGGGTGGCCAGCACGAGGAAGAACAGGCCCTTCTTGCCGCGAAACTCAAACTTCGCAAACGCGTATCCAGCCATCGCCATGAGCATGAGCCCGATGTAGCTGATGAGCACCACCAGCACCGTGTTGATGAGGTATTGGCCGAAATCGAGTTCGGTGAACAAGATCTCGAAGTACTCGAGTGTCGGCGCCTGAGGCAGCACGGTCGGCGGAAAGTCGATCGACTCGCTTTGCGGCTTGAAAGCAGAACTGAGCATCCAGATAAATGGAAAAGCGGTGATGATCGCGCCGATAGCGAGCCCAACGCCGATCGTGATGGTGAGCGCCTTGGCGCGACCGCGATTTCTCGTGTCAGTACTCATCGTCGGCTTTCCGAAGTCGAAGTTGAATCACCGTGATGACGGCGATGATCGCGAACAGCACAAGGCTTCCTGCTGAGGCGTAGCCGAACTGGTTGAGCCGAAAACCCTCCTTGTACAAGAAGATCGACATGGATGTCGTCGCGCCGAGGGGCCCGCCGTCGGTGAGCACGAACGGCTCGTCGAAGAACTGCAGCCACGAGATGGTCATGGTCACGCTCACGAAGAAAATGGCGAACCGCAGTAGCGGGAGCGTAATCGAGATGGTCTTGCGCCACTCGCTCGCACCGTCGATGGATGCGGCCTCGAGGTACTCCTTCGGCACGCCCTGCAGAGCAGCGAGAAAGATTATGGTGTTGAGGCCCATGCCACGCCATACCGCGACGAGTCCGACAGAGAACTTCGAGAGGATCGGGTCGCTCAGCCATTGCACCTCTGGAATACCTACCAGCGAGAGCGCGTAGTTGAAGAAGCCGAACTGCGTGTTGTAGAGGTAGCCCCAGACTAGAGAGACGGCGACGATAGCGGTGATCGCCGGGATGAAGTAGAAGCTGCGTAGCGCTTGAAAGAAGGGACTGCTGCTGCGATTGAGTAGCAGGGCGACGATGAGCGAGAGCACGACGATTGTCGGCACGCCGAGCAGTGCGAAGCCGCCGGTGTTGCCGAGCGCCTGCCAGAACTGGGCGTCGTTGAACAGGGTGACGTAGTTGTCGGCGCCGATGAACTTGATGTTCTCTGGACGCACGAAGCCAGAGATGTTCATGTTCGTCGTGCTGATGACCGCGGCCACGATAATCGGGAAGACGCCGAACGCGACGAGCAGGAGCATCGCCGGTGAGACGAATAGGTATGGAGTAAGAGTGCGCTTCATTGGGTGCTCCTTTCTTGAGTCAGTATGAAAAATTGCGGGGGCCGCCGTCGCCGACGACCCCCGAAATCGTTCAACTTAGTTGGTCGGCGTGCCCTTGGTGGCGTCGAAGAACGCCTGAAGGGTGCTGTCCTTGTCAGCGCCGGTGAGGGCGATGGCGTTGAGGGCGGCGAGCAGGTCTGCACCTGTTCCACCGTCCCAGTTGGCGACGAGCGGAAGCGACTTCGACTTGGCGAGCTGCTCGGTGTAGATCGCAACGAGCTTGTCGCTCGTGAGCGACTCGTCCTCTAGAGCAGCCGACAGGGCCGGCAGTTCTCCGGTGATCGAGTGCCAGCTGAGCTGAGCTTCGACGGAGGAGAGGTACTCGAGCAGGTCGAGCGAGGCCGTCTTTTGGTCGGTGTTGAACCAGACGCCGAGGTTCGAGCCGGCGAACAAGGAAGTTGCCTCACCCTCGACACCCGCAGGAATCGTTGTGATGTCCCACTTGCCCTCGAGCTCCGGGGCAGCGCTGGAGATACCTGACGCCAAGTACGGGCCGCTCATGAGCATCGGGGTGATTCCGCTGATGAAGCCCTGGGTCTGGTCGAAGTCGCCATTGACTGGCACACTGCCATCGGCGTAGAGGCCAAGATAGGTGTCAGCCGCTGCGTTGAAAGCCTCAGTGTCGAAGTCAATGTTGCCATCGCCGTCGACGACGTCGCCGCCGTAGCTCCATGTGATCTCGAGCGGAAGAGGGCTGTCCCACTGCGGGATGTAATAGCCATACTGGCCCTCGCCGCGACCGGCCAGAACCTTCGCGTCTTCGCGAAGCTCGTCCCACGTGGTGGGAGGAGCGTCGATGCCCGCCTCGGCGAGAATATCGGTGCGGTAGAACAGCACGCGGGTGTCCGCAACCCACGGCACGCTGACCTGCGTGTCGCCGACCGAGCTCGCAACCCCTGCAGGGAAGTTCGCGGGATCGAGGCCCGGGTGGGCTGCGATCTCGTCGTTGAGCGGCAGCAGCGCGCCGGCATCCGCGAAGGTACGCAGCTTGCTCAGCCCGACCTGGATCAGGTCAGGGCCGTCGCCAGAAGCGACAGCGGTGGTGAGCTTCTCGTCGATCGAGTCCCATGGGATCGCGACAACCTCGACCTCTTGGCCGGACTCCTCAACGTAGGGAGCCACGAGCGACTCGAAGTTGGTGCCGGAGTCTCCCATCACCCAGACGGTGAGCGGGCCGGTTGCCTCTTCGGCGGGTGCCTCGGTGCTGCAGCCGGCGAGGCCGACAGCCAGACCGACGATAGCCAGTGGCGCAACGGCCCTGGTGAGTATTCTCTTCATTGAGATTCCTATTCTTGATGCATTGGGAACGGGGATTGGAGCGGGAGTCACTGTTTACCCAGGGGCTCCCGCGTTTTCTTTATGGAGCGTCCGCGACGGCTGGCGCTGTCGCAGCCTCGTGATCGGCAATGAGCTGCCGATACCAGAGGGCGCTCTGCTTGGGGATTCGCTTCTGGGTCGGATAGTCGACATAGACGAGACCGAATCGCTTGCTGTAGCCCTCGGCCCACTCGAAATTGTCGAGAAAGGACCAGGCGTAGTAACCCTGAAGGTTCACCCCCTCACGGATTGCCTCTGCTGCAGCGGCGAGGTACCCGCTGAAGTATTCGACGCGGGGCCAGTCGTTGACTGAGCCGTTGGGGTCCGCGTAGTCGTCGTAGCTTGCGCCGTTTTCTGTCACGTAGATCGGCAGTTTGGTGAAGTCGCGCGAGACTCTCGAGAGTACTGAGCGAAGCGAGTCCGGTTCGACACTCCACCCAAAGGATGTGGTGGCTGGCTCGGCGGGCGTCTCGGTGAGCTTGAGGTAGCCGCCATTCTCATCCGCGCTCACCACGACCCGCTGGTAGTGGTTGAGCCCCATGAAGTCGACCGAAGCGCCGATGAGGTCAAGGTCGCCCTCGTGGATCAACTCGGCGAGCCCGTACTCGTCGAACAGCTCGCGCACGGCAGCCGAATAGTCGCCTAGGTAGATCGGGTCGAGGAAGATGCGGTTATTCATCGCGTCTAGGCGCACTACCGCCGCGGCGTCTTCCGCCGAGTCGGTCGCTGGAACAATGTCGGTGACGAGGTTCGAGTTGCTCACTCGCAGTGTTGGATCAATCGTGCGGATGGCCGCGAGAGCAAGCCCGTGCGCCAAATTCACGTGGTGGGAGGCCGCGACCGCGAGTCGAATGTCTTTCTTGCCTGGAGCATGCGCGCCGTACCCGTAGCCGAGGAACGACACGCACCACGGCTCGTTGATCGTGATCCAGTCGGTGGCGAGAAATCCGAGCTCGGCGACGACGCGGGAGGCGTACTCGGCGAAGCGGTGCGCGGTGTCGCGGCTCGCCCATCCACCCTGGTCTTCTAAGGCCTGCGGCAGGTCCCAGTGGTAAAGCGTGACGAGCGGCTCGATACCGCGGTCGCGCATTCCGACGAGCAGGTCGCGGTAGAACGCGACACCTTCTGGGTTAAGCTCGCCGATGCCGGTCGGCTGAAGCCGCGACCACGACAGCGAGAACCTGTAGTGCTTGATGCCGAGCTCGGCCATCAGATCGAGGTCGCCGCGCCAGAGGTGGTAGTGGTCATCGGCGATGTCGCCGGTATCGCCGTTGAGCACGAGCCCCGGCGTGTGCGAGAAGGTGTCCCAGATGCTCTTGCCTCTTCCCCCTTCTGCAGCACCACCCTCGATCTGGTAGGCGGCTGTCGCCACGCCCCAGCGAAAGGATGCCGAAAAGGCCGAAAGGTCAGCGACGGTCACTCGGTTCCTGCCAGTGCTTTGGTGAGTGGGGTCTCGACGAGCTTCTCGACGGCGAGTAGTGCGGCCCCGAGCGCGATGCCGTCGCGTCCGATCTTCGATGGCACAAGGTCGAACTGCGCGGCGGGGCGCGTGAGCGAGCGTGAGCGTGTGGCGGCAGCGATCTCGTCGAGATGGCTGGCGGCCAGCTGCAGACCCGCCCAGCCGCCAAGCACTATGCGCTCTGGATTGACCAGATTGACAAGGTTACTCAGGCCAAGACCGAGGATCTCGATGGTCTCGTCAAGCACACGCGTGGCAACCGCATCTCCCTCCGCAACGGCGGTGAGCAGTTCGGCCAGCGCAAGCTCTTCATTCGACGACGGCTCTGCTCCGGCTTCGCGCCAGCGGCGCGCTATTCCGCCGCCGCCCACGTAGGCCTCAAGGCAGCCGCGGTTGCCGCAGTTGCACAGCGGTCCACCGATCGACACCTTGGTGTGGCCCCACTCGCCCGCGCTGCTCGCGGTTCCCTGCAGCAGTCGTCCGTCGCTGATGATACCGAGGCCAATGCCGCGCCCGAGCAGCGCGACCACGCCGTCGGTGATATCTTTCGCCGCACCGAACCACGCCTCTGCTGTGGCGAGGGTCTTTGCACCGTTGTCGGCAAAGACCGGAGTGTCGGCTCTGCCGTAGATGGCGTCGAGGCGGGTGGGAGGCCAGTTGAGGCTCTGCGCGTAGATGGTGATCGTGCGGGTCTCGTCGAGTTCGCCGCTCGACTCGATGATGCCGGGCATGCCGAGCCCGACGCCGTAGATGTTGGTCGGCGAGCCGGCGGCCAGCACTGCCTCGTCGATGGCCGCGTACAACGCCTCTGACAGCTCTGTCGGCCCAACGCTGCGCGATGACACGTCGCGGAAGACCGTGGAACGCTGCGCCAAGGCGAGGTCGAGCACCTCGACGGTGACCCCGTGCTCGCCGACATCGGCGCCGATAAAGAAGGCGCCCTCTGGGCGGATAGAGAGGGTGGTCGTTGGGCGCCCGCCGTCTGACGGCAGGCTGCCCGTCTCGTGCGCAAGTCCTTCAGCCAAGAGATCGGCGACGACGTTGGTCACAGTGGCCGGCGACAGCGAGAGTGCGCTGGCGAGCTGGCCGCGCGTGGTCTCGCCATTGCGGAGAAGCTCGCGCAGCACTGCGGAGCGGTTGCGCCTGCGCAGGTTTCTCGTCGTCGAGTCGGTGATCGCCATTGTCCAGGTCCGTTAGTCGAGTGCGCCCTTCGCATGTGCAAGGGTTAATTTACGACTTACTGTAACTCGTAATCTAAGTGTGCGCAAGTCTCAATCTCGATGTGTTTCGCTCGCGAAAATGACGTCCCTCGCCTCGGCACTGTCGCGGCTCCACGTTGACCAGTCGACCGGATGACCGTACGACCGCGTAAAGCGGCCCCCGCATCCGTGGATGCGAGGGCCGCCGGTTGGGTCAACTCGCTAGTACGAGGAGTACACAGTCACCTCGTCGATGGTCCACCACTGCGGGGCCACGCCCGTCTGAGTGATCCTGATGTACCGGGCAGTCGAGGGCGTGATCGAGATGGGGCGCTTCCACCCGTACGCGATTCCCGTCGCCCTGCTCGTCCAGGTGGTGCCATCTGTCGAGGTTTCCAGATTGAATCCTCGTGGATAATCCCAGGTCGAACCAGAGGGCGTCTGCACAATGACCATCGCCACCGTGCGGCTCGCCCCCATATCGATGCGGTACCACTGACCATTCGCCTGCGCGAGTCCAGAGCTCCAGCTGTTGGCGTTGACACCATCGATGCCGCTACCGGTAGTCGTTCCCGCTGCTGTGCTCGACGCCGTCGCCGTCCAACCGGTGTGGCTCACCGCTGCTGGGGCGAAGGTGGTGAGTCCGCCAGCGTACTTCGACAGTGTCGCGACGAATCGCGTGTTCTGCGTGAAGTTGGCAGTGCCGAACTGCTGCACCTTCGAGATGAAGGTCGCAGAGTTGTCGCTGTTGATGATCGGCACCGGCCTCTGGTTGTTGTAGTACATGCCCCAGTACGCGAAACCGTCGTTGGCGGTGCCCTTGACCTTGTAGGTCCAGGCCGACCACGACACGCTCGATGCGTTGAGCCCCGCCATGAAACGCGACCAGACGTCGTCGTTGTAGTACAGCGAGTACTCCCCGTACAGCATCGGCACTCCAGGGTTCGCTAGCTTCGCGGCGAGGCCACTGAGCTCATTGGTGACGAGCTGGTTCTGTGCTGTCCAGTCTTTCGAGTTGGGCATGTCATATGGGTGGTACTCGTAGACAACGTTCGTCCAGCCGTAGACCGATGGATGCGCGAGCGAGTTCAGGCTGAAGAACGCCCCGAGGAAGATCGTGTGGTTCGCATCGATCGCGCGCACAGCGTCGTAGAGGCGGTCGTAGTACGCGCTCTTCTGTGTGACGTCGTCAGCATCCTCTCCGTAGTCGATGAGCGGCTCGTTGATGAGGTCGTAGCCAGCGACGCCCGGATTGCCGTTGTAGCGCGTGGCGATGGACTTCCAGATGTCTTCTACCCAGTTCTGGTAGGTTGCGTTGCCCCAGAACCCGTTCGGATTGGGGCCAATGCGGCCACAGCTTCCCCACGGGCATCCGCCGCCTGGCACTGTGTGCAGGTCGATGAGCACGTACATGCCCCGCGCTGTTGCCTCACTGATGACCCAGTCGATCTTCGTCCACGGGCTCGCCTTCCACGTTCCATCAAGGTTGAGAAACTGGTTCCACCCGATCGGTACGCGAATGAAGTTCATGCCTGCCGCCGCGATGTTGTCGAGGTCGGTCGTCGTGATCCACGTGTTCTGGTGCGCGTCGGTGACTGACTGTGCTCCGGCGGCGCCGAATCGCGAGGTCATGGTGTTCTGCAGCGAGTAGTCGTCGTTGTACAGTCCGGCGGTCAACTCACCGATCGACCACCAGTTGCCAGCGGCAGCCGTGGTGGTGATGCGGAACCAGCGCGCCGACTGCGCGATGAACCCGATGGTCGTTGCCTTCTTCTGTCCGACGCCGGTCGCGACAGTCGTCCACGTCGAACCGTTCTTCGACAACTGCAGCGAGTAGCCACGAGCCCAGTCGTCTTCGTCGCCCGTGTTCTTTGCGGTGTCGGTTGTGACGTTGTTGAGCGTGACAAGCGCGCCCATGTCGACGGTCAGCGACTGGCCGGCGACTTGAGCGACCCCGGTGGTCCAGCGCGTCCCAGTGTTGTTGTCGTTGACGAGCGCGGGTGATGCACCGACCGACGAACTGATGAACCAGCCGCCTCGGTCAAGGTTGTTGCCGCTCGAGATGGCGATCTCTGCGATCGACCACCATTGCGCGGAGGTTCCGTTGGAGCCGATGCGCAGGTAGCGACCGCCCTTGGACCCTTGGAAGTCGGCTTGGATAACCCGGTTGGCACCGAATCCGCTCGCGACGTGGGTGAAGTTCACGTTGTCGTACGAGGTGTAGACGTCCCAGATGCGCGGATAGTCGTTCGACGTGGCAGCGCCTGCGTCGAAGAGCACCTTGTCCATGTCTACGTTGCGACCGAGGTCGACAGTGAACGACTGGCCGGGCACTTGCGCGAGCCCGCTCTGCCACACGGTGCTCACGGTGCCGTCGAGAGCCATTGATGGCGTCGTGCCGCCCGCCGTCGAGGTAGCGCCCGCGGTGTGGGTCGAGTTGTTCAGCACCGAGTCGTTGAAGAGGTTGAACTCCCCGATCGACCACCAGGCGCTCGCCGCCGAAGTCTGGGTCAGGCGCACGTAGCGCGCGACCTGGGGGCTGAACTTTGCAGTTGTGACCCCGTCGGTGCCGGAGAGGTTGGCGACGCTCACCCAGGTCGTTCCGTTGGTCGAGGTCTCTACATTGAGGTTGCGCGGGTGATCGCCCGCGAAGCTCGAGTTGTCGATAGACAATCGGTTAAAGAGCGTGTTCGCGCCGAGGTCGAATCGGATCCACTCCGCGCCGGTCTGGTTGGCAGAAGTCGTCCAGGCTGTCGTGGCAGAGCCGTCGAGGGCGCTGGACGGGGTTCCGGCGCTAGCCGTGGTCGTCCAACCGGTGCGGTCGGCGGCGAACTCGCCGAGTGGCGACATCCAGTCTTCGTGGGTTAGCCATCCACCGATATTCGTTCCGCGCAGGTTGACGGTCGCGCCCGTGCCGGAGTTCTTCTTCAGCACGTTGCCGTTTGCCTTGAGGAAGTCGGCCGCGCCCAGGGGCACTGCCTCAGCCTCCGACAACGGAGTGACGACCGTCGTCACCAACGTCGCGGCGACGATCGCCGCGATTATGATCTTCTTTCTCATGATCCTCCTTGACCACTGCGCGCTCGACTTGGGGGCCATGCGCGGGGTGAGCGGGTGCCCACGGGCGTCAGTTTTTCACTCAACTCTGGCTTTGTCTACGATTTCGGTTAAGTCGTAAATTAACTCAGCAAAATTAAGTCCCCTGCGTAGGGGACACGGTCTGCGAGCCTCCTCGGCGCCGCAACCGTTTACCCACGCGCGCGATCCTGCTCGTCATGGAGGACGTGGACGCGCCGACCAAGGACCCGATCCTCCACCTCGCGGCCGTGCTCGACCCGACGCTCCGTACGGTCTCGGAGGGCGAGCTGAACCGCCGCAAGGAGGCTCCGGGGGTTCGGGTGATCGGCGGCCGGGCGTACCAGGGCCCGCGCGCACTG
>JANONY010000177.1:0-4096 GCA_031421055.1 Actinomycetes bacterium
TGCCGATGACCACGTCACCGTCGGTGCGCTTCACCGCCTCTGGCGACTTCTCTTCGAGCCCAGAAGCGCTCAGCGTCTTTGACGCGATCGGCGCGATCAAGCCAGATCTTCACCTCGCCCTCGGCGACCTCTCGTATGGCACGGCCGGCGCAGAGCAGCAGTGGTGCACCGAGGTAACAAGCAGAGTAGGAACCGGTTTTCCCTTCGAGCTGGTGTCTGGCAACCACGAAAGCAACGGCGACAACGGCAATATTGGTGACTTCGCCACCTGCCTTCCCAATCAGTTGCCCGGCGCGGTCGGCACCTATGGCCGCGAGTACTACGTGGATGTTCCCGCCGACGCCCCGCTCGTGCGCTTTGTCATGATTTCGCCCGGCTTAACTTTTGCTGACGGCGCGTGGTCATACGCCGCGGGCACCACGCACTACGACTGGACGGCGACGGCTGTCGACGGCGCTCATGCGGCAGGCATCCCGTGGGTTGTGGTTGGAATGCACAAGTCGTGTTTGTCGATCGGCCGATACGCGTGCGACCCAGGCACCGACCTCATCTCGATGCTCGTCGACAAGCGGGTCGATTTGGTGCTCAGCGGCCACGAGCACCTGTACCAGCGCACCAAGCAGCTGGCGACTGACGACGGATGCGAGAGCATCATGGCCGATGCCTTCAACGCCGGTTGTGTTGTCGACTCTGACGCGACCATGGTTAAGGGCGCCGGTACGGTGTTTGTCACGGCAGGCACCGGCGGCATGCCGCTTCGCGACGTGAACATGCGCGACGCTGAGGCCGCCTACTTCGCTGCGTACTCCGCCCTCAATGCCAACCCGACGTGGGGCTCACTCGAGGTGACGCTTTCGGCAACACAGCTGAACGCCACGTTCGCGCGAGCCGCCGGAGGCTCGTTCGCTGACGACTTCAGCCTGCGGGTCCTCGGTTAAACCGAACGCCGCCGCAGCGTAAGCGCGCCGAGTACGATCGCTCCGAGGGCGAAGGCGCCGATGACGAGCAGCTTGCCGCCGACGTAGGCCGCGTCTTCGGAGTCGCGAGAGACCGCGTTGAGCGCGTCGATCGCGTGCGAGAGCGGCAGCCAGTCAGAGATCGCGTACAGCGCATCGGGCATCTGGTCGCGGGCGATGATGACGCCGCCGAGAATCACCTGTGGAAACACCAGCGCTGGCATGAACTGGATCACCTGAAACTCGGTGCGTGCGAAGGCGCTCGCGAACAGGCCGAGCGTCGTGCCGAGCAAGCCGTCAGCGAGGGCAACCGCGAGCAGCAGCCACACCGAGCCTTCGATCTCGAGCCCGCACACCCACACCGCGAAGGTGACAGCAATGACGGCCTGCACGATGGCGAGAAGTCCGAAGGCGAGGGCATAGCCGAGGATGAAGCTGAGCTTCGAGATCGGCATGGTGAGCAGGCGTTCCAAGGTTCCCGATCGCCGCTCACGCAGCGTCGTGATGCTCGTGACGAGAAACATGATGATGAACGGAAACAGCCCGAGCACGGCCGGGCCGATCTGCTGAAAGATCTCGGTGTCGTCGAACAGCCAGGCCATGAGGCCGATGAGCAGGCTCGGCACCACGAGCAGCAGCCCGATGGTGCGCGGGTCGTGGCGAATCTGCGCCAGCACGCGAGCGGTAGTTGCGAGAGTTCTCATGCGGCGGCGCGCCCCTCGGTGAGACTGCGTTCGATGAGCGCGAGAAATGCGGTCTCTGGGTTTTTGGTGTTTGTCGACGTCAGCAGCTCATCCGGAGTTGTGTCGGCGATGATGCCGCCCTCACGCAGCAGCACGAGTCGGTCGCACCTGGTCGCTTCGTCCATGACGTGACTCGAGACGATCAGGGTCGTGCCTCGCTTTGTCAGGGCTCGAAACAGCGTCCACAACTCCACCCGCAGCACGGGGTCGAGGCCAACGGTTGGCTCATCGAGTACGAGCAGCTGCGGTGAGCCGAGCAGTGCGGCTGCGAGTGACGCGCGGCTGCGCTGGCCGCCGCTGAGTGAGCCGACGAGCGCGTTCGCGTGCGTGCCGAGCCAGGTCTCTGCGATGACGCGGTCGACGTCGGTCTTCGGTGCGCCCAGAATCGAGCAGAAGTACTTGAGGTTCTGCCGAACGGTCAGGTCGTCATAGACGCTCGCGGCCTGCGTCACGTAGCCGACGCGGTCGCGCAACACCGCAGAGCCGGCGGGATGCCCGAGCACGTCGACCGTGCCGCCAGCGAAAACCTGCACGCCGACGATCGCGCGCAGCAGCGTCGTCTTGCCAGAGCCACTCGGACCGAGAAGACCCAACAACCCTCCGGGCGGAATCTCGAGGTTGAGACCGTGAAGCACCTCCGCAGAACCGCGGCGCACACGGAGGTCTCGAACACTCACAGCACTCGTACTCATAACCAGAACTCTTGGCCTCGCCGAGTACCTTGTCAAGGCGTTGGATGCTCGCAGCGACCGATCATCAGACCCGATGGTTGTACACAGCCAGTTCTCACCAGCGGCGCAGAGCGCTTCGCTATGCTGTGGACCATGGAACTCCTCATCCTTCCCATCATCCTTGTCGCCCTTGTCGTCATCATCGGTGGCTATCTCTGGGCCACGTACAACGGTCTGGTCACCCTCAACGTTCGCGTCGACGAAGCGTGGAGCGACATCACGGTTCAGCTCAAGCGCCGCGCCGACCTCATCCCGAACCTGATCGAGTCCGTCAAGGGATACGCAGCACACGAGAAGGGTGTCTTCGAGGCCGTGACCAAGGCGCGCGCGGAGACGATTTCCGCTGGCACGCCGGCCGAGGCAGGCGTCGCCGAGAACCACATGCAGTCGGCGCTCAAGTCGATCTTCGCGGTGGCCGAGGCGTACCCGCAGCTTCAGGCGAGCCAAAACTACCTGCAGCTGCAGGGCGAGCTTGTCGACACGGAAGACAAGATTCAGGCAAGCCGTCGCTTCTACAACGGTGGCGTGCGCGAGCTCAACACCAAGATCAAGGTTTTCCCGAACACGCTCTTCGTGCGCGGCCTTGGCTTTACCGAGCGCGAGTTCTTCGAGGTGGCCGACGCGGCCTCCATCGCAGAGCCTCCTCGCGTTCAGTTCTAGTCGCTTGCCACGCTCGACTCAGTAGCCCGAAGAGGCATAGATGTACCGCGCCATAGCGAAAAATAAACGCAACACTGTGTTCATTTTGTTGTTGTTTCTGGTGATTGTCGGTGGCTTAGGTGCTATCGCCAGCTGGTACGTGAACCCCGCGCAACCAGACTGGTCGATCGGCATCATCACGGTCATTGTCGCCGCGATCTACGCGCTCATTCAGTATTTCGCGGGCGCCAATGAAGCGCTCGCCCTCAGCGGGGCACGCGAAATTCAGAAAGCCGACAACCCACGGCTGTACCGCATCGTCGAAAACCTCGCGATCACCGAGGGCCTGCCGATGCCCAAGGTGTACATCATCAACGACCCGGCGCCGAACGCGTTCGCCACCGGTCGTGACCCGAAGCACGCGGTCGTCGCCGCCACCACGGGCCTGCTCGAGATCATGGAAGATTCCGAGCTCGAGGGCGTCATGGCGCACGAGATGGGTCACGTCAAGAACTACGACATTCGGGTCTCACTCGTCGTTTTCGGACTCGTGCTCGCGATCGGCCTCATCGCCGACATTCTGCTTCGCATGATCTTCTGGGGCGGGCGCAACCGCGACAGCGGAGTGAGCGGCCCGGCGCTACTCATCATCATCGGCATCGGCATCGCCGCCGCGATTCTCGCGCCGCTCGTTGCGGTGATCGTGCAGGCGGCGGTATCGCGTCAGCGCGAGTACCTCGCCGACGCGACCGGCGCGCTGACCACCCGCCACCCGGATGCGCTCGCCAGCGCCTTGCAGAAGCTGCAGGCCTACGCGCAGCCGGTGCGCAAGACCAACACGAGCATGTCGCACCTGTGGATCAGCGATCCCAACAAGCCCGGTCTTATGTCGAAGCTGTTCAGCACGCACCCGCCAATCGCCGACCGGGTCGCTCGCCTTACCGCCTCGGGTCGCGGCTTCTAAGCTCTGAGCATCCACGCGCCGGCAAGAGCCGCCGATAGGTCTCCGCGCCCACTGAACTCGACG
>JANONY010000178.1:0-2039 GCA_031421055.1 Actinomycetes bacterium
CGCCGGCAGGTCGTCGGCCCCGAACCAGCGCACGTTCTCACCCTCGGTTGCGCGCTCTGCTTCATCGGATCGCACGAGCGCCCAGTACACAACCGAAACCACGCGCTCGCCCGGAGAGCGGTCGACGTCGCCGAAGCAGTAGAGCTGCTCAAGGTAGGTCGGCTGCAACCCGGTCGTCTCGAGCAGGTTGCGGCCGGCTGAGGCTTCGAGCGGCTCGACTGCGCCGATCGGCCCACCCGGTAACGCCCACATGCCACCAAAAGGCTCACGGATGCGGCGCACAAGCGGGATTCTCAAGCTTGCTTCGG
Organism: Actinomycetes bacterium; assembly: GCA_031421055.1. Lineage (GTDB taxonomy): Bacteria > Actinomycetota > Actinomycetes > Actinomycetales > Microbacteriaceae > Conyzicola. The sequence continues at coordinate 309 of JANONY010000178.1, forward strand.
GCGCGGCAAAATCAGCTCGCAGCGCAAAGATCACGGTTGACACTGCTAGCGTTACCGCGCTCGCGGCACGTTCTGCCGTCGTGTTCTGCATGCTCGCCTCGCAAGTTCGAGTAAAGGTCTAAGTGACTCTAACACAGTCTAGCGCCGATTGGCCGAGTGTGCCAAAGCGCCTAAGGGATCACACTCCAGCGATTCTCCGACCATTCGACGATGAAGCTCGGGAGAGCGTCGTCGGTGGAAACCTGAAAGAAGGCGATTTCAGCTGACGATGGTGTTATCACCCGTGCCGTGTAGCCGTAGCTAAGGCCGGCACCGACCTGCTCAGCCAGAAACGACCCGGCGTCACGCTCGGTGGCCGCTGCTCCGAGGTATGGCGCTACTAGTTCCGGGCCGTTCGAGTCGAGGGCCGCGAGTAGCCCCGCCAAAAATTGCTCATAACCTGGCGAGTCCACAGTGCTGTCTAAACTCGCGATTCCCGCTGGCACACCGGGTGCGAAGCCGAGCATGCTGATTGTTGCCGTGGTGCTGTTGACGCGACCGATTGCGTCAGAGTAATACACGTCCACCGTCGAGAAGCCCTGCGGCTTTCCGTCTGTGACGGTCACGGAAAAGGCCAGGTACACCGTCTCGTTGCTGGCGACCTCTACCGAATGCTGGGTTGTTATCCACTCGATCTTTGACAGGTTTGTTGGCAGTCCCGGGAAGACGCCAAGAGCGATGCCTGAACCGAAGAGTTCGCCGCCCTCACCTGCACCGGTGATGCGAATCGGCCACGGCGAGTCATTCCGTACCGAGCCGATGCCACTGACGAGCGGTTCTTGCTCTGTGGACGGCCCGGTCACCGAGGTGCCATTGCCCTCGAGCGTTACCCGCTGCAGAATCATCGAAAATATCGTCGCCGTGAGCACAGTTGCGACTACCAACGCCGCCGCAGCTGTAGCGAGCCTTTGTCTAGTCACTCGCGCAGCTCCCACGGCAGGTCGGGGTCGAGCGCGACTGGCGCGGCAGGTGGGTCATCAAACGGCGTCGTATATCCACGGCTGAATCCGCCGAGCTGGCTACGCCTGCGCAGAATCGACGACAGGCGGTTCTGCTGCTGGCGCGACCCATAAAACCGGGACCGGATCCATCCCATGAGGTTCATGGCGGGCTGGGCCTCCTCAGGCAGTTGGCGTATCAACGGCTCCTCCGAACCTCCGATTGCGGCTTGCGTACAACTCAACCGCGCGCCAGAGGTCTTCCCGCGAGAAGTCGGGCCACAGCGTATCGAGAAACACCATCTCTGCGTACGCGCTTTGCCACAGCATGAAGTTGCTCGTGCGTTGCTCGCCCGAGCTGCGAACGAACAGATCAACGTCGGGCAGATCGCCAGCATAGAGGTGCTTCTGGATCGACTTCTCGGTCACCGCGCCACCGTCGGCTACCAGAGAGCGCACCGCGTCTACCAACTCCTGACGACCGCCGTAGTTGACGCACATGGTCAGCGTGAGCACGCTGTTCTTCGCAGTCAGGCGTTCGGCAAACTGCAGCTCGTCGATGACCGAGCGCCACAGCCGCGGCTTGCGTCCGGCCCAGCGCACGCGAACACCCCAGTCATTGAGCTGGTCGCGGCGGCGATGCAAGACATCGCGATTGAAGCCCATGAGGAAGCGCACCTCGTCCGGGCTGCGCTTCCAGTTCTCGGTCGAGAAGGCGTAGACACTCAGGTGCTTGACGCCGGCCTGGATGGCG
>JANONY010000179.1:0-4753 GCA_031421055.1 Actinomycetes bacterium
CGCACTACCTCGCCTCAGACGAAGACGACGCCCTCGATTACGCGCGCGCTCTCGTGAGCTTCTTGCCAGACAACAACCTCTCAGACCCACCCGTCTATGAGAATGAGGTCGAGCTCGAGATCACCGACGAAGACCGTCGCCTCAACACGATCATTCCCGACAGCCCCAACCAGCCGTACGACATGAAGACGGTGATCGAGCACGTGGTCGACAACGAGGACTTCCTCGAGGTTCAGCCGCTGTTCGCCCCGAACATCGTCATCGGCTTTGGCCGGGTTGAGGGCCGTTCGGTCGGCATCATCGCGAACCAGCCGAATGCCATGGCCGGCACCCTCAACATTGACGCCGGAGAGAAGGCGGCACGTTTCGTGCGCTTCTGCGACGCGTTCAGCATCCCGATTCTCACCTTCGTCGACGTACCCGGCTACCTGCCTGGCACCGACCAAGAGTGGACGGGCGTCATTCGCCGCGGCGCCAAGTTGCTCTACGCCTATGCAGAGGCGACCGTGCCGCTCGTGACCGTCATCACCCGCAAGGCCTACGGCGGTGCCTACATCGTGATGGGCTCAAAGCAGCTTGGCGCTGACCTCAACTACGCCTGGCCGACCGCTGAGATCGCCGTGATGGGCGGACAGGGCGCCGTCAACATCCTCTACCGCGGCGAGATCAAAGCAGCAGAAGAAGCAGGGGAGGATGTCGCTGCCGTGCGCACCCGCCTCGCCAACGAATACACCTACAACGTCGCAAGCCCGTTCCTGGCAGCAGAGCGCGGCGAGCTCGACGGCATCATTGAGCCTGCGGCCACCCGCGTCGTCGTCGTCAAGGCGCTGCGCGCACTCAAGACCAAGCGCGCAAGCCTTCCGCCGAAGAAGCACGGAAACATACCGCTGTGACCGACTCGCGCAGGGATGATTCAGACATCCGTATCGTCGCCGGATCGCCGACCATCGAAGAGATCGCGGCGATCACGGCCGTGCTGCACGCGACTCTCGACGAGCTCGCAGCGAGCGAAGCGACGCGCGCAGAGTCGACCACGACGGCGTGGCAGCGTGATCAACGTGGACTGCGCGCAACGCTCGTGCCCGGTAACGGAGCGTGGCGCGGCTTTAGCGGCTAGCGGTGTCTTTGTACCCCGTTAGCGCCATCCGGTGTAGTCCAGAACCGAGGAACTTTGCTGTTTGTCTCTGGGAAACGCCAGTCAGGCGCTGAAACTGTCCCCCAAATGTCCCCCAAAATGACTACTGTGCTTCGGCCAACCGCGATGCAGGATAGATCTTGCTAGGTGTTTCTCATTGAGTTTCACTACCAATCACTTCGCCAACGTGGGTAAGCGGGCAGGTGATGAGGAGCGAGTCAGGGCGATATTCGGGTTATCGCCGTGACTCGCATTTTTCAGAAGGGCCGGTCTCCGTCACCGGCCCGTCTGCTTGTCGCAGCGCATGTATGCGCGCGGCAGTCAAACGGCACAGGCAGTCAAGCGGCACAGGCAGTTAAGCGACACAGAAGGCTTATTCGGGGTCCGCAGGCTCGTCGGGGTCAAGGCCGGGCAGAATGCCGTCTTCGACTGCTCGACGCAAGAGATCGACCTTGGTCGGTGCTGGGCGCCCCACCTCGACGTACTTGACACGAATGCGGTCGAGGTATTCACGAGCGGTTGAGTAGCCAATGCCGAGCTGCTCTGCGGCCAGTTTGAGTGGAAGGCCAGAAGCGTAGAGGTGCAGAATTTCGCGCTCGCGACGACCGAGCTGGGCCTTCGAGAATTCGCGATCGGCGTCAATCGCCGTCGCCCACTCAAGGTTGTTGAGCACCTCGCCCCTCGCCACGATCGCGGCCGCGTCGAGCACGGCTTTCGTGGCCGATGACTTCGGGATAATACCAGCGGCGCCGGCGGCGAGGGCCTCTCGCACGCTCGAAACCCGATCCGCAATGCTGTGCACGAGCACGGCGGCGCCGAGTGCCTGCACGCGCTTAACGTTGTCGGTCACGGTTGATCCGTCGCCAAGCGAGAGATCGAGAATGACGACGTCGCACTCTCGGCCGCCGAGGCCAGCGACGAACTCGTCGACGGTTGCCGCGGCGAGAAGAAACTCGTACCCCTCGCCGATGAAGGCCGCCTTGAGGCCGAGCCGAACGGATTCATGGTCATCCACGACAGCAACGCGCACCGCGCCTGCCGGTCGCGCGCCGTTCGAGAGGGCGATGGCCATGCCCCCCATGGTAGCGGCGAAGAGGGGCGCGACCGGTGAAGCGTGCCGTATAAATACCCGGTCAGTCCCGAGAAAAACTCCCGACTGCTTCGAGATGGTGAGTGTTCGGAAAGAGGTCGAAAGCGCGAAGCGCCCGCAGATGGTAGCCGCGATCGACCAAGAGCTTGGCATCTCTCGCGAAGGCGACCGGATCGCACGCGACGTACACAAGCTGCGCTGGCGCTGAGGCGACAAGGCTCTCAATCACGGCACCACCCGCCCCGGAACGCGGCGGGTCAAGGATCACGGTGGCCGCGCGCGCGCGCGGCCCGCCCTGGTAGCTCGCGAGCCAACGCTCCACGCGGCCGGTCACGGCCTGCGCTCCCGCGTACTCGGCGAGATTGGAGCCGGCGTATTCGGTCGCGGTTGCGTCGCTTTCGACCGTGGTGATCCGGGTGGTTGGTCCAAAGCGGTCAGCGACCGCGGCAGCGAGCAGCCCTACGCCGCCGTACAGGTCGAGGTTGCCGGCGCGCGGGTCGAATAGCTCCGGGTCGATCGCCGCTTGCACGGCCTTCGTGAGGGTCACAGCAGCAGCGCGATGCACCTGCCAGAAGCCCGTGTCGGCGAGGCGAAACTGTCGGTCGCCAACGATTTCGGTGATCGTGCTCGGCTTCTGGTTGCCGTAGAAGAGCCGCACCCCACCGGTCGACAGGCTGAGCAGGTCCACCGTCGAGCCAGGCTCGAAACGCTCGTCGAACGGCGCGATGTCATTGATTGCGGTGGTAGCGAGCGGCAGCGACGTGACCGGGATCACCCGGTGCGAGCGCGCGGCGAACGGCCCAGGCCTACCGGCCTCGTCAATATGAAGGCGAACGCGCGTGCGCCAGCCGATTCCGTGCGGTTCGTCGTCGATTGACTCGACTTCTCCTTCAAATTCGATGCCAGCCATGCGTCGCATCGCGTCGGCGAGCACCTGGCGCTTGAGTTCGCGTTGGTGGGCGAGGGCAATGTGCCCAAACTCTGCGCCACCCGCGCGATCATCTGGGTCGCGATCAAGCGCGGCTTCGCGCCACACGTGCGGCTGGCGATGTTCGCTTGGCGTGAGCACGGCGACGGTCTCTGCGCGCCAAAACGACTTCTTCGAGTCGCTGCTGATGCGAGCGCGCACCCGCTCCCCTGGAATCGCGTCGCTGACGAACACGACGCGCCCATCGAGCCTGGCAACAGCAATGCCGCCGTGCGCGATGTTGGTAACGTCGAGCTCTACCTCAGTGCCAACCATGTCGCCCACCTCTTGAGCATAGGAGCCAGCGTGCGCCTCTACCTCGCATCCACCTCGCCAGCGCGGCTGGCCACCCTGCGGGCCGTTGGCATCGAGCCGCTCGTCTTACCATCCAACGTCGATGAGGATGCCGCGGTCGCCGCAGCCGCTCCCCTCACGCCCCCCGAGATGGTGCGGTTGCTCGCGCGGCTCAAAGCGGAGGCGGTCGTCTCACACACCGTTGACGGAGCACCGATCGACGGCGTGATTCTCGGCTGCGACTCGGCCTTCGAGCTCGACGGCAACGTCTACGGCAAGCCCCACACTCCAGAGATCGCGCGCCAACGCTGGCACCTTCAGCGCGGGCGAGAGGGTCAACTGCACTCCGGCCACTGGCTCATCGATCACCGCGGCGGCCGACTCGGCGAGGCCGTCGGCGCAGTCTCGTCGACCTTCGTGCGCTTTGCCGACGTGACAGACGCCGAAATCGACGCGTACATCGCAACGGGCGAGCCGCTCAAGGTTGCCGGCGCGTTCACGATCGACAGCATGGGCGCGGCCTACATCAACGAGATCCGCGGCGACGCACATTCGGTCGTCGGAGTTTCTGTGGCAACCGTGCGCGAGCTACTGCGCGGCTTCGACATCGAGTGGCACTCGCTGTGGAACCGCGGCTTGTAGGCATTGGCCGCACTTCATCCGCCGTTTTTGTAGTCAGTAGCCAAATTCGGAGGGCTCCTAGACCCCTAGGCTAGGGAACTATGGCTCGCATCACGAAGGTTCTGATTGCCAACCGGGGAGAGATTGCGGTGCGTGTCATACGTGCCGCCCGCGACAGCGGTATCGCCTCGGTTGCTGTGTACGCCGACCAAGACCGCGACGCGCGGCACGTCAAGCTCGCCGACGAGGCATACGCCCTCGGCGGCGCGACCTCGGCCGACACCTACCTCGTGATCGACAAGATTCTCTCGGTGGCCCGCCGCTCTGGCGCAGACGCCGTGCACCCCGGTTACGGCTTTCTCGCAGAGAACGCGTCGTTCGCGCAGGCCGTCATCGACGCTGGCCTGATCTGGATCGGCCCCTCGCCTTCTGCGATCGAAAAGCTCGGCGACAAAGTCAGCGCTCGCCACATCGCAGAGAAGGTCGGCGCCCCGCTCGCGCCCGGCACGCTCAACCCGGTCAGTGGAGCGGATGAGGTGCTCGAGTTCGTCGACACACACGGACTCCCCGTAGCCATCAAGGCCGCATTCGGTGGCGGCGGACGCGGCCTTAAGGTCGCCCGCACGCGCGAAGAAATTCCGGAGAT
>JANONY010000180.1:0-4313 GCA_031421055.1 Actinomycetes bacterium
CGCGAACGTCGTGCCCCACGACCCCGCCCCGAGAATAGCGACGCGCGTCGGTGAGTCAGCCATGCACCCATTCTGCCCTGTCGCGGCTGGGGCGCGGCACTGCGAGCGCTAGCATGGCGAGCGTGGACAGTGGCCTTGGGTTCTTCTTGTGGCCACTCTTCCTGCTCGTTTTGGTGATCGAGTGGCTGTGGAACGTGCTGGTCGCCCTCGCACCCCTGCTCGGCATCGCCATCGGGGTACTGTGCGTGATTGCAGCGATACTCAGCGGGCTCGTGCTGTTCATCCCGGCGCGCAAAATGGCCCGCGCGAAGCGCACCTGGGTGCGCATCATCGGGTGGGTGGTGATCGCCCTCGAGGCCATCGCAACCCTCGCTTTCGTTGGCGTGGCCGTCATCGCCTTCGCAGCAGTCGCGATCTACGCCTGAGCTCGCCCCGGGTGCCCGAACTCGCTCTGGCCGTGCTCTGCCGGGTCCCAGCGGGTGGCGGGGGGCGTCTCGTGCCTGAGGTCAGCGACCAGCGCCGTGATGGCATCCATGAGCATGCGCGTCGCCTCGGCGAGCGCCTTCGAGTCGAGCGGCTTGCCCTCAAAGCGTGAAAGATCGAGCGGTTCTCCGAAGCGAACTGTGATGGTCTTGCGCGGAAAAGGCCGAATCAGCTTCGCGTACGGAGGCAGCAGCGCCTGGGTGCCCCAGTGCGCGGCCGGAATCAACGGCACGCCCGTCGCGATCGCCAGACGCACAGCGCCCGTCTTGCCGCGCATCGGCCAGATGGCGGGGTCGCGGGTGAGCGTGCCCTCCGGATAGACGATCACGCCAGCGCCTTCCGCCATGCGCTGCTTGGCAGTGCGCAGGGGGTCGGCGTTGCGAATGACCGCGCCGCGCTCGATCGGCATCTGCCGCGTCGCGCGCAGCAGGGCACCGACGAGCGGCACCTTCCACAGCGACGACTTGCCAAGGAAGTGCGGCGACCGCCCCGCCCGGTAGACGGCGATACCCACGACAAACGGGTCAAGGTTACTCGTGTGGTTTGGCGCGATAACGAACGCGCCGTCGCGCGGGAGGTGCTCTGACCCCTCGCGCCGAATTGTCGTCAGGAGCCACATCAGCGGCAGCACGGTCACCTCAAGAACGCGAAAAACCGGAGTGCGCTCGTTGTCGGGAAGCCGCCGAGCTCGGTCACCCCGCGGTCGCACCCGGCTAGCCCTCGTAGTCGAAGTCTGCGCCGAGCATCTCGAGCTTCTCGATGAAATGCTCGTAGCCGCGGCTGATGATGCCAACGTTGGTAATTCTCGACTCGCCCTCGGCGGTCAACGCCGCAATCAGGTGGCTGAACCCACCGCGCAAGTCGGGAATCTCGATGTCAGCGCCGCGCAGGGGCGTTGGCCCGGTGATGACAGCGGCCTGCTCCAACCGGCGGCGCGGCACCCGCCGAGTGACGGACTCGATGCCGTCTTTGTGCACGACAATGTTGGCGCCCATCTCGATGAGGGCATCGGTGAATCCGAACCGATTCTCATACACCGTCTCGTGCACGACGCTGGTTCCGACTGCCTTGGTGAGAGCCACGACGAGCGGCTGCTGCCAGTCGGTCATGAAGCCTGGGTGCACATCGGTCTCGATGACGACCGGCTTGAGCGCCCCGCCTGGGTGGTAAAAGCGAATGCCATCTTCGTGAATGTCGAAGGCGCCGCCGACCTTGCGAAAGATATTGAGGAAGGTCATCAACTCTTGCTGCTTGGCCCCGCCAACGAAGATGTCGCCCTCGGTGGCGAGCGCGGCCGAGGCCCAGCTCGCTGCCTCGTTGCGGTCGAACAGCGCGCGGTGGTTGTAGCCGTGCAGCTTTTCGACACCCTCGATGAAGATGACGCGATTGGGCTCGACCGAGATGATCGCTCCCATTTTCTGCAGAATCGCGATGAGGTCCATGATCTCTGGCTCGATCGCCGCGTTCTTCAGTTCGGTGACGCCGGTCGCGAGAACCGCGGTGAGCAGCACCTGCTCTGTCGCTCCGACGCTGGGGTATGGCAGCTCGATCTCTGCGCCGCTCAAGCCGTTGGGCGCGGTGAGGCGAATGCCTTCGTAACTCTTGTCGACGACAGCACCAAAGGCGCGCAGCGCATCGAGGTGGAAATCGATAGGGCGGTCACCGATTCGGCAGCCACCGAGGTCGGGGATGAGCGCCTCGCCGAGGCGGTGCAGCAGCGGCCCGCAGAACAGAATCGGGATGCGGCTCGACCCCGCAAGCGCGTCGATCTTGGCAAAGTGCGCCTTCTCGACATTGCTCGGGTCGAGCAGAAACTCGCCAGGCGCAACCTCGTTCACGGATACCCCGTAGGCCTCAAGCATTCCCGTAACCACACCGACATCGCTGATGTCTGGAACGTCGCGAAGAGTGCTCGGTGACTCGGCTAGAAGCGCGGCTACCATCGCCTTGGTGGCGAGGTTCTTGGCTCCACGCACTTCGATGCGACCGCGAAGCGGCTTGCCGCCGCGAATAACGATTTCGTCGGAGGTCAATCCAACTCGCTTGCCTGCCTTCTTGGCGTCGGAAACGAGAGAGTTCATAGACTCCGCCTAACTTGTTCTGGTGAAGCGAGCTTTCTAGCGGACTGGCTATCGAGCGGGAAGGGTTTTCGGCCGCCATGACTCACGATGGCTCTCAAACTCGGTTATTGCGGCTTCGTCGCGAAGAGTGAGTCCAATATCGTCAAGCCCTTCGAGCAAGCGCCACCTAGTGTAATCATCGATCTCGAATTTCACCTCAAGGGTACCTGCGGTCACCGTTTTGGCAACAAGATCGACCGAGATTTCCACGCCGGGCGACTCGTCGATGACGGCCCACAGTCGCTCGATATCCGCCTCAGCAAGCTCGGCCGCGAGCAGACCCTGCTTGCCGGAGTTGCCGCGAAAAATATCGCCGAACCGTGAACTGAGCACGGCGGCGAACCCGTAGTCGCGCAGCGCCCAGACTGCATGCTCGCGGCTCGAACCGGTGCCGAAGTCTGGGCCAGCAACGAGCACCCGCGGGTTCTGAAACTCCGGCTTGTTGAGCACGAAGTCGGGGTCTTGACGCCACTGGTAGAACAGCGCGTCATCGAAACCTGTTTTGGTCACGCGCTTGAGAAAAACGGCCGGGATGATCTGGTCGGTGTCGACATTGCTGCGCTTGAGCGGAACGGCGATGCCGCTCACGGTGGTGATCTTCTCCATTACACGTTCACCTCCGCGTTCGCGAGGTCCCACGGCGAACTCAGTGTGCCCCGAATGGCTGTCGCGGCCGCGACGAGAGGCGAGACGAGGTGCGTGCGCCCGCCCTTGCCCTGCCGACCTTCGAAGTTGCGGTTGCTGGTAGACGCGCAGCGCTCTCCCGGCGCGAGCTGGTCTGGATTCATTCCGAGGCACATCGAGCAGCCGGCGAAGCGCCACTCTGCTCCGAATTCCTCGACGATCTTGTCGATGCCCTCGGCCTCGGCCTCAAGGCGCACCCTGGCCGAACCTGGCACGACCATGACACGCACGCCATCCGCCTTCTTCTGGCCTTTGATGACACTCGCGAAGGCGCGAAGATCTTCGATGCGGCTGTTGGTGCACGAGCCCATAAACACTGCATCGACGGCGATGTCTTTCAGCGGGGTTCCGGCCGCCAAGTCCATGTACTCGAGAGCGCGCTCGGCGGCTGCGCGCTCGTTCGGATCGACGATCGTCGATGGGTCGGGCACAGAGCCGCTCAGCGACGCACCCTGACCGGGGTTAGTTCCCCAGGTAACGAATGGTTCGAGCGTGCTCGCGTCGAGAAACACCTCGGCGTCGAAAACGGCGTCGTCGTCGGTGCGAAGCGTCTGCCAGTAGGCGACCGCGTCATCCCAGTCCTTGCCCTCCGGCGCGTGCGCGCGACCCTTGAGGTAGGCGTAGGTCGTCTCGTCTGGCGCAACCATGCCCGCGCGGGCACCCGCTTCGATCGACATGTTGCAAATGGTCATGCGGCCATCCATCGACAACGCACGGATCGCGCTGCCGCGGTACTCGAGAACATAGCCCTGCCCGCCGCCGGTACCGATCTTCGCAATCACGGCGAGAATGATGTCTTTCGCGGTAACTCCCTCGCGCAGCTCGCCCTCGACCGTGATCGCCATCGTCTTGAAGGCCTGCAACGGCAGCGTCTGCGTCGCGAGCACATGCTCGACCTCGCTCGTGCCTATGCCGAACGCCATGGCACCGAACGCGCCGTGCGTGCTCGTGTGCGAGTCGCCGCAGACAACAGTTATGCCCGGCTGGGTCAGCCCGAGCTGTGGGCCAACAACGTGCACGATGCCC
>JANONY010000181.1:0-3486 GCA_031421055.1 Actinomycetes bacterium
GAATCAGTGCTGGGGGATGCCGCAGCGCTCGCCTCCCTCGCGGCTCTCGTCGCCCCGGCGAAAGCGATCTTCCTCGACGCGAAGCTCGAGAGTGAACTCATCGACCTCTCGGCCGAGGAGGCGCTCGAACTGCTCGAGTCGACCGGCCAGACCGAGAGCGGACTCAATCAGCTCGCACGCATCGGCTTCGACACCCTCGGTCTGCAGACCTACCTCACTGCCGGGCCGAAGGAGTCTCGGGCGTGGACGATTCACAAGGGCTGGAAGGCACCGCAGGCGGCTGGGGTGATTCACACGGACTTCGAGAAGGGCTTCATCAAGGCGGAGGTCATCTCGTTCGACGACCTCGTCGAGACTGGCTCCATCGCCGAGGCTCGCGCTCGCGGTAAAGCTCGGATCGAAGGCAAGGACTACGTCATGCAAGATGGCGACGTGGTGGAGTTTCGGTTTAACAACTAGGTGTCAATGAATAGCTACACCCCGCACGTCTGGCGCGTGCGTGTGTGGATTCGTTTGTTAGCACTTGGTAACGCGCTCATCTGGGGCTCGTTAGGCGCCGCTGTGCTATTCGAGGTCATGCCGATGGGAGAGGATCCCGTGCGTGGCTGGGTTCTGCTCGCCACGCTGCTCGTTATCCCCCTCTACTTCGCATGGCGCCCATACCTCGCGCTCACAGCAGATGGCCGACTACGGATACGAGGTTGGTTTCGCAGTCGCACTTCAGATGCTTCGCACGTCACGAGCATGTACATGAATTCGTATGGCCTCTGTTTCGAGTTTGTTGACGCGAAGCCATTCACCTGCGTCGTGTTTCAAGCGACGGCTTACCGAACGTATCCGCGCTTTTTTGATGCGGTAGAAGCGATCACCGGTACACGCCCAACTCTTGACGGGTAGACGCCTTTCAACCTGGGCCCGCAACTTCGCCCCGAGACGATGCCGACCAGTCCACGCTTTGACAACGGTCCAGTCAAATATCTCGCCGATATCGTCAGCAAGAACCGCGACTGGGTGATCGCGGGTGAGTATCGCCGCGCGTTGGACCGTATGAGAGGGCTCCTGCGAGAACACCCCCTTGACCTCGAGCTTCGCGCCGCAACCGCACAGTTGTATCGCGAACTGGGTAATCCGGATGAAGCTGGGCGATGGGGGTTCATCGTGCCTGGGGGAGCCACGGACGGGGAGCGCGACCGATTTAACAAGCGCGTTCGAATGCCAGGAAGCCCCGGCGCACGCGCACTCCTGTTGCTACCCCCGGATTTCCCCCTCGAGCTTGAGGAAGTGCCGGATTCGCGAGCGCCTCTCCTGCCAATTGCTTGGTCTTCCAAGAAACATTTCGCGCAGCAGTTTGGGCAAGCTGGCGCCGTGGCTGCTGTCGTCTCGCTCGCGGAAACCGTGCTCTTGGTAGTCGGGGTCTACAGTGCAACGGCATTCGGCGAGTCGGTCACGGCGTTCGCGCGCGTCGCCGGCGGCTTTGTCACGGTTGGATTCGGACTGGCACTGTTGTTTGGGGGCTTGAGTGCTGCGACAGGGTCCCGACCGAAACGCGCGGCCGCGTTCCTGTTTTTGGGTGCGGTCATAATTTTTTGGGGCGCGGTTCTCGTCGGAATCGGTAACTCGTAGCCGCGAGGGCAACAGGTCAGCCTCGGTCACACCCGCAAGTCGAGGAACGCCGCCAGCCACTGGCGCACCTCGGCGAGACACTCGCTCGAGACCATGCCCGCCGTGCTTCGAATTCTCTCCCGGCTAATCGTGCGCGGCTGTTCAGCCATGGCCCACGATGGTCGCTCGAGCGTGAGGTTGCCGCCTAGGTGCACGTGATTGGGCCATCCCCGATCGACAGTTGTTATCGGAACGACGATCACGAGAGTATTGGCGGCTTTGAGGTATCCGATACTCGCGACAACGAGCACGGGCCGATCGCCACCCTGCTCTCGTCCACGAACTGGCTCGAGGGACGCCCACGCGACGACGCCGGGCGCGAGGTCAGTCGGACTCATCAATTGCTTCCCAGCGACCCAACTCGTCGAGATACTCGCGCATGTCGGCTTCGCTCGCGTTCGCCATCGCGATGCGCATTGCGTCAAGTCGTGCGCGTCGGTCAGCGAGATCGGCCAGATCATCGAGGTACCCGCCGAGCGAACGGTTGGCCGCCTGAGCCTGAGTCTTCAGTCGGTCGCGCGTTGTCATCGAAACCTTGATCGTTGTCATGGTCATACTTTCAGTATACGTACCATGCTCCGTCAGGAGAGAAGAGTGCCCGCGAATGCTCATACCCGATAGCTTGGATCCGCCGGCGCGTTGCGAGCGAGATGGTGTGTCATCTGTGTAGAAGTCGCAGGCCGTCGCCTACAGCGGGTTGAGACGCCGCCGCTCAGCGATACGAGTCGCGCCGATGCGTGACGGTCACGATCTCGATGACGAGAACCGCATCCAGAATTCGGTAGATCACCCGGTATTCGCCGCGCCGCGCGGAGTACAGCGGAAAGAGCGGCTCCTTCAGCTGCCTGCCAACGCGCTGCGGGTTATCGCGAAGGGCTCCCATGATGAACGCCCACGTAGCAGTGGCAACCTTCTCGGGCAGTTGCTCGGTGAGTGCACGCGTGGCTGAGCGCGTGAAGCGCACTTCGTAGGTCAACGACCCTCAGCCCGCATCGCGGCGGCAACGTCGTCGGCACTGACCGCCTCGCCCGCCTCAAGTTCTGCGAGGCCGTCGCGAATGCTGGTGACCAGCGCCGAGTCGCCGAGTACCGTGAGCGTCTCGAGCAGCGCGTCGAAGTCGTCGGCGCCAAGCAGCACTGCCGCGCGGCGTCCGTTTCGGGTGACCTCGAACCGCTCATGCGTCGATGACGCCGACTCGACGAGCTTGGAAAAGGTCGCCCGGGCTTCGGCTACTGACAGTGTCATCATGTACAGAATTGTAGCTATTCTAGCCAATGTAGTAGACGATGGCGCGACCCTCCGAGGCGACCTCTTTTAGGAACGCTTGAGCGTCAGCGAGGTACTGCGAGACATAGTCGAAGTTTTCCTGTGAGCGTTCGTCTGGACCCTCGCCGCGTACGCCCTCCACCAGCATGCGCTGTCGCAAAAAGGAGACGGTCACCGTCGCGAGGTCGGCTGCGGCGGCTTCGACCTCGGCGGCGCTGAGCAGACCGCGATACGACTTCCACCCCCAATAGGTGTTTGTCACTTGGCCCGCAACGAGAGCGGCGGCAGGTCGAGGTAGCTCTGCTTCAAGCAGCCACTGGAGGTAGTGCCAACTCTTGTCGAGATCGAGAGACGGCCGATCATCCTCATCCAACCTTTGGGGCTGTGGTTCCTCACCGCAGGTGGGGCAGGTTCCGACCTTGAGGTGCTCGTAGTCTTCAGTGTCGATCGAGTAGGCGTAGTAGCGAATTCCCATGGCGACAACCCTGGCTTCGCCTGAGACCGCCTCGTTGAATGTGGGCTCGATCTGTTGAAAGCTGCCGCGTGGGCGAGGTGTTG
>JANONY010000182.1:0-2317 GCA_031421055.1 Actinomycetes bacterium
GGCCCACCCTAACCCCGCGCGAAGCACATTGAATAGGGGCGGCGTTCAGGCGCCGAGCACGCGTTCGAGGTACGGATTGGCAAAGCGCCGGTCGGGGTCGAGCTGGTCGCGCACGGCGAGAAAGTCGCTGAACCGCGGGTAAGCGGCCGCGAGCGACTGCGCGTCGCGCGTGTGCATCTTGCCCCAGTGCGGGCGCCCATCGAACGACTCCAGTATCTCTTCGACCGCCTCGAAGTACTCGGTCGGATCTTCGCGATAGTAGCGGTGCACCGCGATGTACCCAGAGGCACGACCGTAGGCGGTCGAGAGCCAGTTGTCATCGGCGGCGGCGACGCGCACCTCGATCGGGAACGAGATGCGCCATCCGCGTGTCTCAATGAGTTCGTTGATGGCTCGGAGGGCGGCCGGTACGTGCTCCACGGGGAGCGCGTACTCCAGCTCGCGAAACTTGATCGTACGCGGAGCGACGAAGATGCGGTGCGAGAGATCGGTGACCTCGCGCGCCGCGACGAGCTTGTCTGCAAGGTGGTTGATCGGCTTGATGAGCGCGGGAACCGCCGTGCCAAGCGCGCACGTGACGCTGTAGATGTGATTCGACATGAGCTGGTCGTCGACCCAGCGCCCCACCGGATTCTGCAGCTTCTTTGGGGCGTCGACCGGCAGTCGCGTATTCGTCTTGGTCAGCGCGGTCGGCGTGTGCGGAAACCAGTAGAACTCGAAGTGGTCGGCGCCCGTTGTGCGCTCGGCCCAGGCGTCGAGCACCTCGGCGAGTGGCTCTGGCTTCTCGACGGCGTTGAGCAGAAAGCTCGGCACGCACTCGATCGTGAGCTCGATGAGCACGCCGAGCGCTCCGAGGCCAAGGCGAACGGCGGGCAGCAGCTCGGCGTTCTCGGTCTCGCTGACGTAGGTGATTGTGCCGTCGGCGAGCACAATCATCGCCGCGACGATCTGAGTCGCGAGTCCGCCGAACCTGGCACCGGTGCCGTGCGTGCCGGTCGAGGTCGCCCCTGCGAGCGTCTGGCGGTCGATGTCGCCCATGTTCGCGAGGGCGAGACCGAGCGGATCGAGCAGCCCGGCGAGTTGGTAGAGGTGTGTGCCGGCGCCGAGGGTCACCTGCGTGCCGTTCACGGCGTAGATGCCGTCGAGCGCAGAGATGTCGAGCTGGATGTCATCGGTCGCCGCGATGGCGGTGAACGAGTGGCCCGCTCCAACCGTCTTCACGCGCAGACCACGCTCGCGCGCGAATGCGAGCACCTCGACGACATCGTCGACGTTGTTGGCTTTCGCGAAGAACTGCGGGCGCGAGCTCTCGGAGCGCCCCCAGTTGCGCCACGGCTCACCCTGACGGATGACACTCACAAGAACACCTGTCCCTCGCCGCGATAGGTGGGCACAGTCTCGACCACGCGGCCGTTGTCGACCACGAGAAACTCGTTGAGGTGCTCGCTCAGTTCGCCAGCCTTGGTGTGGCGCAGCCACACCCGATCGCCGGGCGCGAGTCGAGCTGCGGCAGCGCCAGACAACGGAGTCTGCACTTCACCCGCCATCTCGAGCGGGAGCATGCGGGTACCCTCCGGCCACGCGATGAGCGGCAGTCGGTCAGCTGCGGGCGGGCCAGACGCAATCCAGCCGCCGCCGAGCAGTGTTGCCAACCCTGGCTTCGGCTTGCGCACCACCGAGAGCGCGAAAGCGGCCGCGGGCGCCGGAGTGAAGTGGCGGTAGTGATCAAACAGGTGCGGGCCGAACAGGCCAGAGCCAGCGGCCACCTCGGTGACTGCCGCTTCTGCGCTCGTGCGCTCGATCGAACCGGTGCCTCCACCGTTGACAAACTCGAGCGGCGCGATCTCTCGAACGGCGTGCACAACGGCGGCGCGACGCTTTCGCAGCTCGGCCGCGGAGCGGCCTTGCAGAAAGCGCACCATCGCGCCGCGTGCTTTGTTTCTCGGGTCATTGGCGAGCCCGGCGATCTGCGCCTCGTAGGCCATGATGCCGACAAGCGTGAAGCCGGGGCGATCGACGATGGCCTGCGCGAGAGCCATCGCCTGGGCGACGGAGTGCACCGGAGAACGACGAACGCCGACGTGGCCAACGCCCGCGGCCCGCCAACTCGCATCGAGCTCGATGCAGACACGAATCGACGCGCGCTTGCTCGGAGCGACCACGGCATCGACGAGATCGAGCTGATCCACACTGTCGACCATGATTGTCACTCGACGCGCAAGCTCGGCGTCGCTGGCTAGGCGGGCGCTGGCTAGGCGGGCGATCGCGGCGCGGTCGGCTGTTGGGTAGCCGACCACCACATCCGTGATGCCCGCGG
>JANONY010000183.1:0-4693 GCA_031421055.1 Actinomycetes bacterium
TTCGAGCAGCACCTTCGCGCCGTGCTCGACCTGCCACTGGGCTCGGCCGCTCAGCGGGAGCCGTGGAGTGTGATGGTGAACGTGCTCGGTGGTCCAACCTTCGGCACGATGTCGGACCGCTACGCCGCGTTCATGGCAGACCTTCCCGACGTCAAAGTGCACAACTACGGTAAGACCCCGCGCCCCGGGCGCAAGGTCGGTCATGTGACTGCGTGCGGGGCCGAACTCGACGATGTCGCATTCCGGGCGCGCGCCGCGGCGGCGTTTTTCGAGGGCTGAGAACTACCATGGTCAGCGTGAAGCCCCCGATCGTTGCCGTAGTGATGGGCTCTGACTCCGACTGGTCGGTGATGCAGGATGCCGCAGCCGCCCTCACCGAATTTGGCATCCCGCACGAGGTCGAAGTCGTCAGCGCACACCGCACGCCAGAGGCGATGATCGAGTTTGGCCGTTCCGCCCGCGCCCGCGGATTGAAAGTCATCATTGCCGGCGCCGGCGGCGCGGCTCATTTGCCAGGCATGCTTGCGTCGGTGACGACGTTGCCGGTGATTGGCGTGCCCGTTGCGCTCGCGACGCTCGACGGACTCGACTCGCTGCTCTCGATAGTACAAATGCCGGCCGGGGTACCGGTTGCGACGGTGTCGATCGGCGGCGCTCGCAACGCCGCACTTCTCGCGGTGCGCATTCTCTCGACCTCCGACGACGTGCTCGCGGAGAAGCTGGCTGAGTTCGCTGCCGGCCTCGCGGCCACGGTCGCGGAGAAGAACGCGGCGCTCAAGTCAACGCTGTGACCGTTCAGAACACGATTCGGCACCCCGATCGCAGGTCCCCAGAGGTCATGGGGCGGCGGGCATGGTGGCTCGTCGGCCTCAGCATCCTGATTCCCGGTTCGGCACAACTGCTCGCAGGCAACCGGCGCGGCGGGCGGTTCGCTGTGGGCGCGACCTTCGTGTCGTGGGCGCTTGCTGCGCTCGCTTTTGCGGTCTCTGCGTTCGCGCGCCCAGTCTTTCTCAGCGTCGTCACCAACCCTCTCGTGCTTCTCGCCGCGCAGGCCGTTCTCGTGTTCTACGGGGTGCTCTGGCTAGTGCTGTGTCTCGACACCCTGCGGCTGGTTCGCCTGGTAAGCCTGCGCGGCGTCACCAGGGTGGCCGTTCCGGTACTTGCCGTGGTGGCACTTGTGGCCAGCGTTGGCGGCATCGGCTACGCCGCCACGGTCGCTGGCGCGACACGCGGGCTGCTCGACACGGTCTTCAGCGGGGGCTCGATCGAGCCGCCCGTCGATGGTCGGTACAACATCCTGCTGCTCGGCGGTGACGCAGGCGCGGACCGGCTCGGTCTTCGCCCCGACAGTATCTCGGTGGTGAGCATCGATGCGACCACCGGCGCTGCGACCATCATTGGCATCCCGCGCAACCTCGAACAGGTGCCGTTCTCTGCGGGCTCGCCCATGCTCGGTGCGTACCCAGACGGCTACAACTGCGGCGATGAATGCCTCGTTAGCTACCTGTACACGTACGGCCTTGAGCATCCAGAGCTGTATCCAGACGCGCAGGCCGCGGGCAGTGACCCTGGCATCGAGGCGATGCGAGACGCGGCGGAGGGGGTAACTCACCTCGAGCTTCAGTACTACGTGCTCATCGACATGCAGGGCTTCAGCGACCTCATTGACGCGCTCGGCGGCATCGACATCACGGTTGCCGAGGCGGTGACGCTCGGCAAGAACGGCGATGATCCGATTGGCGTCATCCCGGCGGGCCAACAACACATGGACGGCGCGACCGCCCTCTGGTTCGCGCGCTCGCGGTATGACACCACCGACTACGCGCGCATGGAGCGGCAACGTCAGGTGCAAGAAGCAATCATCGTGCAATTCGACCCAGCAAACGTGCTCACCAAGTTTCAGGCGGTGGCGGATGCGGGCGCTCAGGTCGTCAAGACCGACATTCCGCAGGGCATGCTGGCCGCCTTCGTCGACCTCGCGGGCAAGACTCGCGCGCTTCCGGTCACCACGCTCGAGCTGACGCCAGACAGCGGCATCGTTACCGCGTATCCGGATTACGCGCTGATTGAGTCGCTCGTCGATGCAGCGCTCGCGCCGCCGAGTCCGACGCCGAGCTCGCCGCCGAGCGCCGACTAGAGGTCGGCGTGCAGCTGCCAGACTTTCTCTGCCGAGGTATCCCAGTCGAATAGCCGCGCCCGGTCGCGACCGGCGGTGGAGAGAGTCGATGCGAGCGCGCTGTCGGTGAGCACCGAACCGATGGCGACGGCGAGCCGATCGGCAAACTGCGACTCATCGGCGAGCGCAACGACTAGTCCAGCCTCGCCAGCAACCTCAACCAGCGCCGGAGTATCAGAGTGAATCACCGGCGTACCGAAGTGGAAGGCCTCAAGAAGTTGCAAGCCGAAGCCCTCAAGCAGGCTGGGCATCACGAGCGCGGCGGCGCGATCGAGCACGACGCTGAAGTCGAGATCGCTGAGCGAACCGAGGGCGCGCACGCGCCCGTCTTCCAGTCCCGCTGCGGCCGCTGCGGCGGCGAGCGAGCCCGAGCCGTTGTCGTCTACGCCAATGACGAGAAGAGGGATGTCGGCGGCCTCCGAACGCGTCAGCGCGGTGAGCAGATGGTCGAGCCCTCGTCGCTGCTCAAGACCGCCGAGCGCCACGAGGTATTCGCTGGGGAGCTCTAGCCGCGCTGCGCGAGAGTCGGCGTCTGTTGGCAGCGCGAGCGACGGACTGACGGCACCGCCGATCACCCGAATTCGATCGCCGAAGTCGAGGAGCTCTGCGATTCGTTGCGCGACCGCGTGCGTTGGCACGACGAGCGCGTCGGCGTAGCGCTGCGCTCGCTTCGCCATCGCGATGGCCCAGCCGGCGCCGCGCGAGTCAGCGGATTCTGGGTGTAACCATGGTGTGACATCGTGCAGGGTTACCACCGTTTGTTGTCCGGTGGAGTTGAGGCGGTCGTGTTTTGACAATGGAGCAAGCAGGCTTGGCGCGTGCACCATGCCCGGCAGGCTCGTGAAACCGTGCTGCCACGCCGAGAGCAGCTGCGGTCGAGCCAGCGAACTCTTGAATAGGGCGCTCAGGCTAGGCAACCGATCGAGGATGTCGGCATACTGACCCTCGGTTGAGGCCGAGACCACGCCTTCGACGGAGCAGCCTGGAGGGGCGGTGGCAATCAGTGCACGAGTGAGTTCTTCTGCATAGCGCGACGTTCCGCTCGGCGTGTTCGAGAGCATTTCCTCGACAATGACGCGAAGTGTGATCACGGCAACCTCAATGCTCCGGTCGAAAATGCGTCGGCGAGTGCGAGCCGCCAGTCTCGCATTGGCGCGAGGCCGGCCGCGAGCCAAGCTTCGTGGCCAAGCACAGAGTACTCGGGACGCCGGGCAGCGCGCACGACTGACGAGCTGTCAGTGGCAACCACTTTGGCGGGGTCGAGTCCGCCGAGCAAGAAAATCTCTCTGGCGAACTCGAACCAGCTCGCGTGCCCGCCCGCGGTTCCGTGGTAGATACCGCTCGGCGCGTCTGAGTCGAGCAAAGCCACGATCTGGCGCGCGAGATCCATGGTCCACGTCGGCTGGCCGACCTGATCGGCCACCACGCTCACCTCCGGACGTTGTGTGCCTAGCGCCAACATGGTTCGAGCGAAGTTGGGTCCATGCTCACCGTAGAGCCACGCCGTGCGCACGACGAACGCTGCGTCGGGGTGGGCGTCGAGCACTCTGCGCTCGCCGTCGGCCTTGGTGCGACCGTACGCCGTCGCTGGCTGCGGAGGCTCATCTTCGTCGTACGGTGTGCTTGCGGTGCCATCGAATACGTAGTCGGTCGAGAGGTGCACGAGGGTTGCGGCGGCGGCAGCGGCGGCCTGTGCCACATTGGATGCCCCAACGGCGTTCACGATGGCAGCGTCTGCCTCGTGTTTTTCTGCATCGTCAACCTTCGTGTACGCGGCCGCGTTGATGACAACGTCGAAGCCGTCGACGGCGCGCCGAACTGCTTCGCGATCGGTGATGTCAAGCTCGCTGCGGCCAAGAGCCGTCACATCGCGCCCGGCGAGAGCCGTCGCGAGATCGGAGCCGAGCATGCCGCGGCCGCCGGTGATGAGATAGCGGGTCATGAGAGGGCGGCGCCTTCCTTCAGCGGCTCCCACCAGCCGCGGTTGTCGCGGTACCACTGAACGACCTCAGCAAGGCCCGTGGCGAAGGGAACCTGCGGCGCGTATCCCAGTTCGGCCTGAATCTTGCTGATATCGACGCTGTACCGCAGGTCGTGTCCAAGGCGGTCGGCCACGCGGTCGACATACGACCAGTCTTTGCCTGTCGCCTCGAGCAGCATCTTGGTGAGCTCTTTGTTGGTGAGCTCTGTGCCGCCGCCGATGTTGTAGATTTCGCCAGCGCGACCGCCGACGAGCACCATGGCGACGCCGCGGGTGTGGTCGTCGACGTGCAGCCAGTCGCGAATGTTATTGCCCTCGCCATAGAGAGGAACGTGCTTGTCATCGATGAGGTTCGTGACGAACAGCGGGATGACTTTTTCTGGAAAGTGGTACGGCCCGTAGTTGTTCGAGCAGCGCGTGATCGAGAGGTTGAGGCCGTGCGTGCGAAAGTAGCTGCGCGCGAGCAGATCGCTGCCCGCCTTGCTTGCCGAGTAGGGCGAGTTCGGCTCGAGCGGCCGTGTTTCGTCCCAGGAGCC
>JANONY010000184.1:0-5711 GCA_031421055.1 Actinomycetes bacterium
CGGCGAGCACTGCGGGGTTTGCGAGGAAGGTTGCTGGGCCCCTCATGATTTCGACAATGCCCTGAATTTGACCGCCTTTGGCTTGCACTATTGCGCGACTGAGACCAGAATCTGAGCCCTTCATCAGGCCGTGTTCTTTGATCAGCGCGGCGGAGTTCTCGGTGAGCTTCACCCAGCGACCGGAGTTGGTAGCGATGGCAGAAGCCGCGTCCGCGCCAATGGACCCGGCGCGAAGAATCGTTCCGAGTCGCGGTAGCTCGAGATCCCTCGACGCGAGGCCCTCGGAGACAAGGAAACGCTCGACATCTGTCGGGTCGCCGATGACCGCCAAGCCGTCGCCGTCACTGATCAGTTGGATCTCGTTGACCATCGTTGGCTCCTGACGAACGTGGGCAGGCTCGACCCTGCAATAGATGGGTTCATCATGTCACCGAGTGAAGGGATGCTCAGCATCGCTACGGGAGGAAGGCGGCGAAGAGCCTCGAGCTGAGAGTTTTCACCTCACCTCCGATGCACAGAGCGCGCGCAACAAATGGACGCAGCGTGGACTGCGGCACGTTGGTGCACCGGTCACGTCCCGTGGAGTGGCGTAATTTCCGGCTGGTGAGCGTCGTGTTGTCGACGTGAAAAGCCTTCGTGCGATGGTCAGTGAGAACCGACAAAAGTTACTCACACTAAGGACGCACGCACACGATGGCTCTTGACCAGAGAGCCCCGCTCGACCCGCTTGCCCAACTCAAACTCACCCCTGTTTCTGATCGGATTCCACTCTCGAGGACGCGCTAGGGCATTTCCTCGACCCGGGTCGCGGCTCCTAGTCGAGTCGGTCGCGGATCTGCTCCATCTGCTCGATCTCGGCACGCTGGCCGTCGCTGATCCCCTCGCAGAGCGCGATCAGCTCCGGGTCGGTCAGGGTGGCCTCGCGGCACATGAGGATGGCGCCGGAGTGGTGCGGGATCATCGAGTCGATGAACTGGCGGTCACCGATGAGCGCCTGTGCCCGGGTGGCTCCGAACGAGCCGACCGCCAGGAGGGCGAACACCACCAGCAGCGCCACATTGGCTTTCTTGTTCTGGTACATGCCGCGCATGGCCAGCAGCATGATGATGCCCATCGGCGCCCACATGGTGACGGTCATGTAGAGCATGTTGGGGTTGTTCCGGAAGTCGCCCCACCCGTCGATCATGGTGAACATCGCCGCATACATGACGAGCAGGCTCAGGCCCATCATGATCCAGAACATCAGGTAGGGTCGCGACCGCCCGCCGTGCTTCTCGCCAGCCATCTGGTCATGCGTTGTTTCGGACATCGGGAAAACTCCTCTGCTCGCAACTGGTGCCACCATGCTATACACGCGGGCCGTGACAGCCGCGGGATGCCGGGGCCGCGGCACCCGCGGCATAAGCAACCGAGTCAACCAAACCGGCAGCGTTCCGTGCGGGTTGCGCGTTAGCGCCCTGCCGCGTCGAGCACAACCCCGGCCACCGCTAGAAGGCCCACGCGCATCTCTTCCAAGCAGGCCGCCTTGCGCGCCTCGCTGTCGATGATGTCGTCGCAGATGCGGCCGGCACTGATGCTGATGTTCATGTACAAATCACCGTCGGCGACGGCGATCGTACCGTTGAAGACGCTCAGCGCGGCCCACTCGGCCACGCCATCCACCTCGGTGAGGTCGTAGAAGCTCGTGTTCTCGTCGAGACTCGCCTTGGTCGGGTACACGGTCAGTCCCGCGAAGCTGAATTCGTAGTTAGGCCCAGAGGTGGCCTTGTAGGTGCAGAAGGACAAGTCGCCTTCAGTCATCGCCTCCCCGGGCGTCGAGGGGTGGGCCATCGCTGTCTCCGCCATTGCCTGAGTCAGTAGTTCACAGGGCAGGTACGGGCCGCCAGCAGCGGGGGTCTCCTTGTCAGGCGTGGATGTGGCGTTCGGGTTGGCGCCATCCCCCGGTTTCTCCGCAGAATCGGTAGCACCCGCCGCACAGCCGGCGAGCGCGACCACCAGCAACACAAGAACCGCAGCAGCACGTCTCATGTGGGCGAGCATAGTGCGCATCGCTAGGTGGCCGACAGGGCCACTCCCAGAAACTCTTCAGGCAGCGCGCAGGCTGTGCTATTATCCCGTTCAGCGGGCCCGGTAGGGGATCGGGGTCGCCAGCACGTCACCACGAATCGTCGGGGGACCAAATGAGCAAGCGCAAACTCAACGCCGAGAACGACCTTTCTCAGGATGTCGCCGCAGCGACAGTCCCAGGGTCTGCCGAGAAGTCGTGGCTCGCCCGCCACAGGACTCTGGCCATCGGCTCGGCAGCTGTCGTGGTCGCGCTCATCGTCACCGGCACGATCGGCGGAGTCGCCGTCGCCCAAGCAACCGCCCGCACTGCCGTCGTGGCATCTGCAAGCGAGTCGGCCGACGCACTCGCGACCGCTGAGAGACTGAACGCGGCCGTTCAGAGCAGCACTGAGGCCAGTATCAACGAGGCTTTTGATGCCTACTTAGAACTCCCGGCCACTCTGGAGGCGGGCAAGTCGGTGATCCCCGAGGAAGACCTCGCAGCCCTGACGAAGCCCCTTGAGGCCCTCCACGAGCACCTCAAGAAACTGGCTGGCGACGCCGTGGCCGACGATGGCAGCCTGCATGCCGATACCGAGATTCAGCTAACCGACTACACCAAAGACACAATCGATCGCGCCGTCGACAAGGACGCCTCCACGGATGAGCTAGAGACCCTGATCGACAAGTACGACGCGGCCACCAAGAAGGTGGTGGCAGACTCCACGGACAAGATCAACACTGCGGTGGCCATCACGGCACAGTTGGACGGCATTTTGGGGCAGCTCGAGAAGATTGCAGCCGAGCACGAAGAGCTGAACAAGAAGGTGCTGGAAGCCTCGCCCAACGCAGCCCAAGAAGCCAAGGACGCTCTCGCCGCGGCGACGGATGCCCTCGGCAAGGATGGTGGGGCGAAGGAGTACATCGTCGCACTGGCCGGGGTTAAGGCCTCGCATGACGAGGTCGAAACCCAGAAGGCAATCGACGCACCGACGAAGACCGGCCCTGGCGACGTACCCTCGCAGCCCCTGAAGTTGGTCGAATCTGCCGACGCCGAGTGTGTCGGGTCCGAGGGGTACCAGAAGGCTCCCTACGGCGAGACGCTGACGGTTCCGATGATTAACCTCAAGGAATACGCCACCTATGAACTGCACGGATACGGCTGGAAAGTGTTCTGGTACTGCAACCCTTAGCCGCTAACCGCTAACGAGGGCGGCCGCACGCAGGATGTGCCGCAACGAGACACGGAACAAATCTATTGATTTTCAATAGAAAGTTATCGATAATCAATCTATGAATCGATTCTTCGTTCTCGCGCTACGCGTGCTTCTCGTCATCCTGTTTGTCGTCGTCGCCGGCGCCCAGAGCTGGCTTGTGCCGCAGGTCGCACGCGACAGCGCCGCGAGGTTCTCCGAGTTCGCCTACCTTGCGGTTCCTTACGCCGCGATCTGGGTCGGTCTCGGCCTGTGCGCGCAAATTGTGCTTGTTTCGGTGTGGATGCTGCTCTCGAAGATTCGCCGCGGCGCAATCTTCAACGACACGGCCTTCGTGTGGGTGAACGCCAT
The DNA here is from genome assembly GCA_031421055.1 of Actinomycetes bacterium. Taxonomy (GTDB): domain Bacteria; phylum Actinomycetota; class Actinomycetes; order Actinomycetales; family Microbacteriaceae; genus Conyzicola. The sequence goes on from JANONY010000184.1 coordinate 3,612, forward strand.
GATCGGGGCGGGAGGCACCGCAACAGCTCTCGTTTTCGCCTTCGGGTGCTACCACGCGGTGATCGTCGGGCAGGGCCCGGGAGGTCTTCTCGTTGCGCTCGCTGGTCTGGGCACGCTAGGCATCGCGTTCGTGCTCGTCATGCTCGTTATGCGGGGTCTACTGCGCAGCGCGACCGAGCTGCAGAGCCAACTCGAGGAGGTGGTTTGATGGCGATCGTCATCGACATCGACGTGATGCTCGCCCGCCGAAAGATGGCGGTCGGCGACTTCGCGGATGCGATCGGCATTACCGCAGCCAACGTGGCCGTGCTCAAAAACGGCCGAGCCAAGGCGGTACGGTTCACCACACTCGACGCGATTTGCCGCGTGCTCGAATGCCAGCCTGGAGATGTTCTGCGCTGGGAGGCGGACGCCTAAGACCCCTGCTCTGGGTAGTTGCGACCGGCGACGCACCAGACGCACTTATCGATCTATGTGGTGACTACGGCGTGTACCCCGTGGCCCGCCCGTCAAGCAGGTTGCCCGTGAACCGAGCGATGTCATCCTGTAGCCCGCCATGGGCGCCTTTCGCCGGGCTCTCGGCACGCACGAACGCCGCGACAACCTCGAGCGTGTCGGTGATCACAGCGCGCGGCGCACGCACGCCCCACGACTCGCCCTCCGCGACGAGGTCATCGAGCGAGATGGCCGCGTGGGCATACTTTCGGTTGATCGACAGCGCCATCATGCCGCCCGCATCCAGATGCGTCTGGGGCACGACGTCGTAGGCCGGAGCGATCGTCGTGGTGCCGTCGGGCAGGTGCAGCATGCTGATGTTCTTGCCATGCATGTCGAGGTTGCCCACCGCCTGAGACACGGTGAGGAGTCGCAGCAGTTGCTCCGCGGAACGACGGTCGCCAGTTCGCCCCACAACGCCGGCCACTCGCGCGAGCGAGACCTTGCCGCCGAACTCTTGGTACTTCTCGTTCTTGGACGCCCCAAGCGCTTGATTCATGTCCTCCTGGTGAATGCGGCCCAGCGGTGCATCCGGAGACCTGTCATAGCGCTCGATGGCGAGCGCGGGGGTGCCCGCGAAGTCGTGGATCGACGCATCCAAATTGGTGAGCCCGGCGGCCTTGGCGGCGCGGTATCCGTACTCCTCGTCAAAGATGATGGTCGGATGCCGCCCCGACGGCGGCTTCACAATGTGCGTTGACGGGTAGCCATCGAGCACTCTCAACCAGCCGCCGTTCACGCGGGCGAGAACGATCTTGTCTTGAACACCGGCCAGGGATGTGCGCCCACCCGTCGGCCGGTTACCCAACGGCTCGAGTTGCGTGTTGTTGAGCATCCGGCTGAACTCTGCAGCATCGACGGCTACCGCACGTGGCTGGCGGGGTTCACCCGGAGCCTCAGAGTCATAGATCTGGATGGCACCGGCAACATCCCGACCGAATCGGGCCAGCAGCGCTATGACGTCGTCGTTTGACACGCGGATCTCGGCGGCAAGGTTATCGAGTGACGCCCCCTCGGGCAGAAGTTCAGCGAAGAAGTTGCGTCGCCGTGCTGCCTTGGCGCGACTGGGGACGAGCTCGAATGGCACAGCCTCAGAGAGGATCGTGCTGCCGAGCCCGAACCTCGCGATGGCGTTCGCGCAGGTCAGCCACGAGGCACCGTCACGTCACTCGCCGTGGCCGGCGGCACCGAACTTTCGACCTCCATGTACATGCGGATGCCTGTCTGTCGCATGATCTCGAAGATTCGCTCGAGCACGATCGAGCTCTTGCCCGACTCGAGAGCCCAGATGTACTTCTGGTCGGTGTCGAGCCGGTCGGCCAGCTCGCGTTGGGTGAGTCCTGTTACTAGACGGCCCTGCTGAAGCATGCGGCCGAGGGCCTGTGCGCTTCTCACTTCTCCGCGTGCGGCCATGGGCAACTCCTGACGGTCTTATTGCCTTCATTTTAGGCGACGGGCTTATTGCCGTCAAGAGGGGGTGCTAGCGTGCCCGACGCCCCGCGCGTTCTGCGAAAGCGTCGAGTGCCTCGATCACGTCTACCGCGATCCAGATGCGGTTGCGCTTCTTTGCCCATGGCCCGATCCTCCTCGTTGCTCTACGATCGC
>JANONY010000185.1:0-16502 GCA_031421055.1 Actinomycetes bacterium
GCCGAACGGGCTTCGCGGGGCCACAGCCAAGCCGGCCTGCCGGCAGGTGGGTGCGCGTGCGAGCTGTGTGAGGTGGTGCTCACGTGAGCCGCAACTCACATAGCTCTAGAACACACCTGCCCTGCCGGGCCTTGCCCTGCCCGGCCACGCCCGCTGCCCGCTGCCAGACGGAGGGCGACCGCAAGCTGCTGCCGGACGGAGGGCAACCGCACGCCGCGGCCGACTAGTTACGAGGTCGGCGTAGCGGTCGGCTCGGGCGTAGCGGTCGGAGTCACGCTCGGCAGCGGCTCGGGCAGCAGGTCAGCGTAGGCGGCGGTTGAGCCGTCGAGTATGGGGATGCGCAGTTGGTCGCCCGGCTCACCACGGTACTGAAAGTAGACGTCAACGCCGCCGCCGACGACGACTCCAGCGTCGCGCAGTACGAGGTCGGGCGCACCGGTACCGACCGAGACCGACGTTTTCGCGGGCACCGCAAGGGTGAGGTTGACCTTCGCGCCGCTCGAATCCGTGTACTGCACGATGAGGTCGATGTCTTCGGCGCTGGTGTTGAGCACGGTCATCAGCAGCGACACGTCTTCGCCGTTGTCGCTCAGTCCGATTGCGTTGAGAATCTTGACGTCGCCGACCGAACCCGCCACGCCGTCGGCGGGTTGGTACGCGATCGTTGTGCCCCCCGTCGCGAGGAGCGTGCAGCCCGTGGTGCCGAGAATCAACGCTGCCGAAATAACGGCGGATGCCACGAGTCGCGACTTCACTTCAGCCCTCCATAGACCTCAATTGCGCGGCTGAAACGCCGCAAAAACCTGTGGTCAAGCCTAGTGCAGGCGCCTCTAGCTCCAGATCCGCGGCGGGGGGCGCATGATACGTTTGCCCCGTCGCGAAGGGACTCCACTCATGCTGTTCGACGAAGTGCTCGCGTCATAGTGGCGATCGAACCCGCCGTCGCGGTCATCATCGTTGCCGCCGGATCTGGCACGCGTCTGGGGCGGCCAGAGCCAAAGGCCTTCGTGACGGTTGGGCGGCGCAGCATCCTCGAGCACGCGCTTGAAACGGTTTTTTCGCTCAGCGAAGCGGTGCAGGTGATTGTTGTGGCGCCATCCGCGATGGTTGTGGACGCAACTGTGCAGGCAACCGCGATAGCCGGATCCGCGTCCGACTACCTCACGGTCGTCGGCGGAGGAGACACCCGCCAGCAATCGGTCGTGGCAGGTCTCGCTCAACTCGGCCCGGCGGTCGAGGTCGTGCTTGTGCACGATGCCGCGCGCGCGTTCACGCCGATCGAACAGTTCGACGTGGTGATCGCGACGGTGCGCGCGACCGGTGGGGGAGTGATTCCGAGCCTTCCGGTCGCCGATACGATCAAGCAAATCGACTGGACGGGCGCGGTCGAAAGCACTCTCGATCGCTCGGCTCTCGTGGCAGTACAGACGCCGCAGGGATTTCCGCGAGCTGCACTTGCGGCCGCCTACGCGGCGTCGACCCGCGACCACACCGACGACGCGGCAGTGTTCTCTGCCGCGGGCAACGCGGTCACGGTCATTGACGGCGATCCGTTGGCCTTCAAGATCACGACCCCGTGGGACTTGCGCCGGGCGGAGTCGCTGCTCGCGAGGCCGGTCGAAACCGTGAGGCCTGTCGAAACCGCGGGGCCTGTCGAAACCGCGACGATCCGCATCGGCACTGGAATCGATGTGCACGCGTTCGACGAGTCGCGCCCGCTGTGGTTCGGCGCCCTCTACTGGCCGGCCGAGCCGGGGCTGGCTGGCCACAGCGATGGCGACGCTGTCTGCCATGCGATTTGCGACGCGTTGCTCTCGGCGGCCGGGCTCGGCGACATCGGCTCGCGTTTCGGCACGGCGGATTCCCGGTTCATCGATGCCCATGGCGATATTTTCATCACCGAGACGCTGGCCCTTGTCCACGGCGCAGGATTTACCGTGAGCAACATCGCGGTGCAGGTCGTCTCGAATGCGCCGAAGGTTGCGCCGCGTCGAGTCGAACTCGAAGCGCGTTTGAGCGAACTCGTCGGCGCGCCGGTGAGTGTCTCGGCAACCACCACCGATGGCCTCGGCTTCACTGGTCGCGGCGAGGGAGTGATGGCCACGGCCACTGCACTATTGCACGGGTAGCGCCGTCTGCGCTCTGAACCGAGAACCGGGAGGGTCGCTGGCGCTGGCGTCGCGCGAAAGCGCCTTCGCTTCAGGCTCTAGCGCGCATAGCTAAACTTGGGCGGTGACGATTCGGCTCTATGACACCAAGGCGCAGGCGCTCGCCGACTTTGTTCCGCTCGAGGCGGGCAAGGCGGGCATCTACGTTTGTGGACCAACGGTGCAGTCGGCTCCGCACATCGGCCACTTGCGGTCGGCGCTCGTCTACGACCAACTGCGCCGCTGGCTAAGCTACCGCGGACTCGACGTCACCCTCGTGCGCAACGTCACCGACATCGACGACAAGATTCTCGCGAACGCCTCTGCTGGTGACAAAGACAGCCCTGGCGACCCGTGGTGGGCGGTTGCCTACCGCGTCGAGCTCGAGTTCAGCGACGGCTACCGCCGTATCGGCATTCTCGCGCCGACCTACGAGCCGCGTGCCACAGCGAGTGTCACCGAGATGCAGGCGATCATTGCGCGACTGATCGATGGCGGGCACGCGTATGCGGCATCCGATGGCTCTGGCGACGTCTACTTCGATACCGCCTCGTGGCAGCCCTACGGTGAACTGACCAGGCAGAAGCCAGAGAACATGGAAGCTGCGACGGATGCCGACCCCCGCGGCAAGAACGACCCCCGCGACTTCGCCCTGTGGAAGGGTCACAAAACCGGAGAACCGAGTTCGGCGTCGTGGCCGTCGCCGTGGGGCGCCGGTCGGCCCGGATGGCACATCGAGTGCTCGGCAATGAGCTCGCGCTACCTCGGCCCTGCGTTCGACATTCACGGCGGCGGGCTCGACCTGCGCTTTCCGCACCACGAGAACGAGCTCGCCCAGTCGACCGCCGCAGGCGATGCGTTCGCGACGCTGTGGGTGCACAACGGACTCGTCAACGTCAACGGTCAGAAGATGTCGAAGTCGCTCGGCAACTCCGTCTTCGTCGCAGACTTTCTCAGCCTCGCGCGCCCGCTCGTCGTGCGCTACTACCTCGGGGCCGCGCACTACCGCTCGACGATCGACTACCACGACGGCGCGCTCGTCGAGGCGGAAGCCGCGCTTGAGCGCATTGAGACGTTTCTCGAGCGCGTTACCCGTCGGCTTGCCGACACGCGTTTCGCAGGCAGCGGCGCACCTGTCGTGCCTGAAGCTTTCGCGACCGCGATGGATGATGACATGTCAATTCCGCAGGCGCTCGCGGTGCTGCATGACACCGTGCGCGCCGGAAACGTCGCGCTCGACGGCGAAGAGCTCATGGCGGCGGCGACCGCGCGCGGCGAAGTCATCGCGATGACCGAGGTGCTCGGCATCAACCCGCTCGCACCCGAGTGGGGTGCGGCCTCGGCGGGCGGGGCGGATCGTGCGCTCGCGTCGTTGGTCGAGTCACTGATTGAAGACCGCAATTCTGCACGCGCGGCGAAAGATTTCACGGCTGCGGACCGCATCCGTGACGAATTGGCAGCGGCCGGCATCTCGGTCGAAGACGGGCCCGCGGGCTCACATTGGAGTATCACATGAAGGGCCAGTACTAATGAAGGGCCAGAGCAAGCCCCGCGCCGGGGCTGTACGCAAGGCAAGCAAGGGCGCACAAGTGGGGTCTGGGGGCCAGGGCAGGCAGGCGCTCGAAGGGCGCAAGCCGACGCCGAAGGCAGTGGATCGCCCGTACCACCCGGCAGGCAAGCGCAAGGCCGCGTCTGACCGTTTCGAGGCCGCGGGTGGTAAGAAGCAGCAGCCGAAGCGCCCAGAGACCGGAACCGTTCAACAGCAGGATCGTCAGCGCCGGGTGAAGTCGGGCGATGAGTCAGAGATGGTCACCGGCCGCAACTCGGTGCTCGAGGCGCTGCGCGCGAAGATTCCGGCCACGACGCTCTACATCGCGACGCGCATCGAGTACGACGACCGCGTGAAAGAGATTCTGTCGCTGGCCACGGGCCGCGGCATCCCGATGCTCGAGGTCATGCGCCCAGAGCTCGATCGCCTCGCTGGCTTCGACGCTGTGCACCAAGGACTCGCGCTCAAGGTGCCGCCCTATCAGTACGCGCACCCGATGGAGTTGCTCGACAAGCTCACCGCCGCGGGAAAAGTGCCGCTACTCGTTGCGCTCGACGGCATCACCGATCCGCGCAACCTCGGGGCCATCATCCGCTCGGTCGCGGCCTTCGGCGGGCACGGCGTGATCGTGCCGCAGCGGCGTTCGGTTGGGCTGACGGCATCCGCGTGGAAGACCTCGGCCGGAGCAGCCGCCCGCACTCCCGTCGCAATGGCGGCGAACCTCACCCAGACGATCAAGGCGTTCAAGGAGCGAGGCGTGTTCGTGCTCGGTCTCGCGGGCGACGGCGACGTGTCGCTGCCCAACCTCGCGCTCGCGCGCGAGCCGGTACTTATCGTGGTCGGCAGTGAAGGCAAGGGACTCTCTCGCCTCGTGACAGAGCACTGCGACGCCGTGGTTTCGATTCCGATTTCGGCAACCACCGAGTCGCTCAACGCCGGCATCGCGGCGAGCGTGACGCTCTACGAGATCAGCAAGCTGCGGGCGGCCGCCAAGAAGAAGTAGTGCTGACTCGCGCCGCTGGTTAGGCGGAGTGAGTATCGAGCTGGCCCGTCGCGACGGTGTCGAGCAACGCAGTGTCGAGCGCCGCGGTGAGATCGGCAAACAGGTCATCGACGTGCTCGAGTCCGATCGAGAGGCGCACGATGCCCGCGCCCGGTTTTGCTTCGGCGGCGACGGGGCGATGCGTCAGCGACGCCGGATGTTGAACCAGCGAGTCGATGCCGCCGAGTGAGACCGCGTGAGTGATGAGTTCGCACGCCTCGGTGAAGCGAGCTGCGGTCGCGTAGTCGCCGAGGTCGAGCGCGATGAGCGATCCGGCCCCCGCGCTTTGTGTGCCGATCAGTCCAGCCGGGTCTTGGCCGGGTAGCCCCGGGTAGAGCACGCGCACAATCGCCGGGTGGCCGACGAGGCGCCTTGCCAGTTCGCCCGCCGTCTCTTGTTGAGCGCGCACCCGCAGTGGCAGGGTGCGCAGTCCGCGGTGCAGGAGGTATGCGGCGAGCGGATGCAGCAGCCCGCCTGTCAGCGCCCGAGTGCGCCGCAGGCGCCCCACCCATTCCGCGTTGGTGGCAACGATGCCACCCATGACGTCGCCGTGTCCGCCGAGGTACTTGGTGGCGCTGTGCAAAACGATCGTTGCCCCGAGCTCGAGCGGGCGCTGCAACACCGGCGTGGCGAACGTGTTGTCGACGAGAACGGGAACCCCACCGGCATCCGCGACCACTCGTCGAATGTCGGTCATCTCCAGGGTGGGGTTTGCGGGAGTCTCCAGAATGACGAGCCCCGTGTCGGGCCGGATCGATTCGGCGACGGAGTCCGCGTTGCTCCAGGTGACGGTCGTGCCGAGGAGGCCCGTGTCGAGCACGTGATCGGTTCCGCCATAGAGCGGGCGAAGGGCCACGATGTGCGGCTTGCCTGCGGCGACGGTCGCGAGCAAGCACGCCGTGAGGGCAGCCATTCCGGTCGAGAAGGCGACGGCACCCTCGGCGCCTTCGAGTTCGGCGAGGCTGTCTTCGAACCGCGCAACGCCGGGCTGCCAGAGGCGCTGGTACACGGGCGATTCGCCGGCATGAAGTTCGCCGCCGGTCGCGAGGTTCTCGTACGAGTCGCCTCCCGACTCGACGCCGAAGAGCGGAAACGTTGTCGATAAGTCGATCGGCGGAACATGCTGACCGTTCTCTCTGAGGCCGGCCATTCCGGAGTGCACGGCACGAGTTTCGAGGTGGGCGTCTTTGCGCATCATGCGCTCAGTGCAGCAGAAAGTGCGAAACTATTCAAGAGAGCTTGCAGGATGCGCGACTGCGCAAGAAATTTTCGAAGAAAGTGCGAAAATATGGCCGAAACACTGAGAACAGCGGATGCCACGGACCGCGCCCTCATGCGCGAGCTCTCAGCCAACGCGCGAACCTCAGGCACCGCGCTCGCGGCGGCCGTAGGAGTCGCGGAATCCACCGTCGCACTTCGCCTTCGCCGGCTGCAACACGACGGCTATGTGCGCGGGTATCACGCTGATATCGATGTGGCGGCGCTCGGTGTGACCGTGCAAGCCCTCATCTCAGTGAAGCTCGTCAAACACGTGCGCGACGAAGTAGACGCGTTTCGGCGCGCGGCGCCCACCTGGCCCGGGGTGCTAGCGCTGTTTCACATGGGTGGAGCTGACGACTACTTGCTGCACGTCGCATCGCGCAGCGCGTCAGACTTGCGCGATTTCGTGTTGACCTACCTCGCGGGGCATCCGGCCGTCGCGCACACCGAGACGAACCTCATCTTCGAGCACGTGGTCGGGCGTGGGCTCGATGAACTGCTTGCCTAGATTTTCGAGCACCCACGCCGTCGCGCCGCGCACGACCTAGGCGCCGTTCACGACCTAGGTATCGTTCACGACCTAGGCGTCACGCAACCCAAACCGCGCGTGCAGCCGCTTCATCCAGCGCGGCGCCCACCACATGATGCCCTGTTGCCAGGTCATGAAGGCGGGTACAAGAATGCAGCGCACGAGCGTCGCGTCGAGAATCACCGCGATCGCTAGGGCGACTCCGAGCTGTTTGATCACCATGAGATCGCCCGTAGCGAAGCCGGCGAACACTACGACGATGATGAGGGCGGCTGAGGTGATGATGCGGCCGGAGCGCTGCAAGCCCTGGGCGATCGCTTCGCGCGGCGTGACCCCAGCATCCACCGCTTCTTTGATGCGCGAGAGGATGAACATTTCGTAGTCCATCGCGAGACCGAAACCGAACGCAAGGGTGAGCACGAGCACGAGCACGTCGACCCCGTTGACGCGACTTGCGTCGAAGTTCATGAGCTCGGCGAAGTTGCCGTACTGGAAGCCCCAGACGAGGATACCGAGCGAACCGCCGAGCGACAGCGTGCTCATCAGAAGAGCCTTGAGCGGCACGACGAGTGACCCGGTCATCAAGAACAGCATCGTGATCGTGCCGAGCACGAGGATGAGCAGCGCCAACGGTGCCCCACGAATGAGCGAGTCAGAGAAGTCCATGGTGCGGGCGTCGGTTCCCGTGACGAGCGCCGTGAACTCTGGGCGGTCGGCGCGAATCTGCTTCACTACGTCAACGCCGTCGTGCGGCTCAAGTTGCACGAGTGTGCTCCAGCCGTCGCCACGCTCGAGCGGGGCGGCGACGGCTTCGACCTTGTCGATCTTGCTGACCTGCTGCGCCCAAGCACGCGCGTCGGCTTCGCTCTCGGTGACCAGCAGCACGCGCGGGCTCGCTGCGAACGGAAACTCGTCGTGCACGGTCGTCACAAAGGTGTACTGCGTCGATGACTCTGGCGTTACATCCACGCTGGTGTTGGCGATGCGCAGCGACAGGGCGGGCGCTGCGAGCGCGAGAAGTACAAGAGCGGCAATCACGGTGATGATGGCCGGGTGGCGCTGCACGCGGCGCGTGAGTCGCGAGAAGAAGCCCTCGGTTGGCGCGATGTCGCCGAAGCGGCGGGCGGCTCGCCCGAGCAGCGGAATGCGGGTTAAGAGTCCTGGGCGGCGCAACCTGTCGCCGCTGACGCCGATGAGCGCCGGGATGAGGGTCAGAGCAGACGCGATCGCCACGATGGTCACGGCGAGAGCCCCAACCCCGATCGCTCGCACAATGCGCGGCTCAAAGGCGAGCAGCGCAACGGAGGCCGCGGCGAAGGTAATGCCGGAGTAGAGCACGGTGCGGCCCGCAGAACCCGCCATCGTGGCGACTGCAGCGAGCAAGTTCGCACGACTCTCTTCCATCGCCCGGTACTCTTCGCGAAATCGTGACACTAAGAGCAGGCCGTAGTCGATCGACAGACCGAGCCCGACCGCTGTCACGACGTTGACGACCGTCGTGTCGATGTCGAGCAGATAGGTCGCCCCGAGCAACGCACCGAACGCGCCAATGATCGCGATGATCGCGCCGAGCAGCGGTACGCCGGCCGCGATGAAGCCGCCGAACACCACGAGCATGACGAGCAGCGCAATCGGCAGAGCGACGCCCTCGCCACGTTTGAGATCGCTCTGCGAGAGGCCGACGATCGACTCGACGAGCAGGTCAGCGCTGCCAACCTCGATTGTCGCTTCAGGAAAGTCCGCGCGCAGGGAGTCGCGGGCCTCGGTGAGAACCGCGACCACCGCATCCTGATCTGCTTCGTCAATGGTCACGGGCAACAACACGCCTCGACCGTCGTCGGAGATGAGCGTGGCGAGCTCTGGCACGTCGGGCGCGAGCAGCGGATTTGTGAACGTCGCCCCGTCGACCGTCGCAACTTCGTCGGCCAGGTCGCCGATCGCGGGCCCGAGGTCGGCTACGTCAACGCCGTGCACGAGCAGCGTGACCGTCGCCATATTGTCATCATCGCCGGCGAGCAAATCGTCGGCGTCAGTGCTCTCGGCGATCGTGCTCGGAGCCTCCACACTGAGGCGATCGAAGAGAGACGTGCCGGTGACGCCGAAGAACGCAGTCGCGATTGCGATGCCGACGATCAGAGCCCACGCCGTGAGTGCGATCCATGGTCGTCGAGCGCAAGCGGTAGCTAGTCGTGCCAGTGGACCCATCGTTCTCCCCGTCGTCGACTGAGAGCTTAGACGTTCTTTCGCCAGTCCTCTTCATCGCCGTCCACAGCCTCGTCCACCGGGTCCTCCCCAGCCCCATGGGCGCTCACGATGTCGATCGGCGCCGTGAATGAGCCGGTCGGCGGATTGATGATGGTGGCCTCGTCGCGACGGTGTCTCAGCACGTTGTCGACGTAACTTTGAACGGCCTCGGCGAGCGGCACGTCCCGCTTCTGATCTTGCGAGACGTACCAGCGGTGGTCGAGCAGTTGGTGAAACATTTCGGCGGGTTCGAGCTTGCCCTGCAGCTCGCGCGGAATCGCCCGGATCACCGGCTCGAACACCTGCGCCGCCCACTCGTGCGCGGCCATTTCTTCGTCTACCTGTGCATCGCCGAAGGCCGCAACGTACGAGTCGAGGTCGTTGAGCAGTCGGCGCGCTTGGTTTTCTTGCGCGTCGAGTCCGGTGAGGCGCAGCAGACGGCGCTGATGGTGTCCTGCGTCGACAACCTTCGGCTGAATGCGCACCTGGGTGCCGGTAGTGTCGGTGCGAATCGTCAGCTCTTCGATGTCAAAGCCGAGGTCGTTGAGACGCTCGACGCGTTGGTTGATGCGCCAGCGTTCCGACTGGTCGAACTGCTCAGATCCGGTGAGTTCTTTCCAGAGGGTGCGGTACTGGGCGACGATGCCGTTGCTGATCTCGATCGGATCGACGTCGTGTTGAAGGCGCCCGCCCGCTTGAAGGTCGAGCAGCTCCCCGGCGATGTTGATTCGGGCGATCTCTAAGTCGTTCTCTCGCTGCCCGTTCGAGAGGCCACCGGTGTACAGCTGTCCGGTTTCCGCATCGACGAGGTAGGCCGCGAAGGCCCCAGCGTCGCGGCGAAAGAGAGTGTTCGAGAGCGACACGTCGCCCCAGAAGAAGCCGATGATGTGTAGGCGCACCAGCAGCACGGCAGCCGCATCCACGAGACGCGTCGCGGTGTCTGGTCGAAGGGTCTGCGAGTAGAGGGCCCGGTAGGGCAGCGAAAATCTGAGGTGGCGGGTGACGAGAACAGACTCAAGCGGTTCGCCTTCGTCGCTCGAGCGGTTGGTGATCACGGCGAGCGGCTCGACGCACGGAATGTCCATACGCTGCAGCGTTCGCAACAAGTCGTATTCGCGCGTGGCCAGCTCGGCCGACGTCTCTTTGATTGCCACCACGTAGCCACTGAGGTGCACGAAGCGAACGAGATGGCGCGAGATGCCCTTAGGCAGGGTCGCGATGGTGCTGTCTGGCCACAGTTCGAGCGGCAGCGACCACGGGAGGTCAAGCAGAGCCTGATCAATCGTCGCTGCGGTGATGTTCAGTGAGCCACTCATGGTGTCCTTAAAAGGGATCGAGCCTGCCGAAAAGATCTCGACAGGCTCGATCCGCTCATGCTTACTTAGCTTCGACAGCCTTCTTGCTCAGTCGAAGGCCAGTCTCGGTGTCGAACACATGAATGTGGTCGGGCTCCGGGGTGATGAACACCCTGTCGCCAGCGTTCGGGTGGTTGCGGCCATCGACACGCACAACGATGTCGACGCGCCTGCCGTCGACCGTCGTGTGACCGTAGAGGTAGCCGTCAGCACCGAGCTCTTCGACGACATCGACTTCGACGGGTAGCCCCTCGCCGCCCGTCGAGACCTTGACGTCTTCCGGGCGAACACCGATGGTTACCTTCTTCGAGGAGGTGCCTCCGAGGGTCTCGCGGTCGACCTTAGCCACCGCGGTGCCGAACTTGAGTCCACCGTCAACGACATCGGCGTCGAAGAGGTTCATGGCTGGCGAGCCGATGAATCCTGCGACGAAGACGTTTACCGGGCTCGCGTACAGGTCGCGAGGGGTACCGACCTGCTGCAGGACTCCATCCTTCAGCACGGCGATGCGGTCACCCATGGTGAGCGCCTCTGTCTGGTCGTGGGTGACGTAGACCGTCGTGACGCCGAGGCGGCGCTGGAGCGAAGCGATCTGGGTGCGGGTCTGAACGCGAAGCTTGGCGTCGAGGTTCGACAGCGGCTCGTCCATGAGGAACACCTGGGGCTGGCGAACGATCGCGCGACCCATGGCGACGCGCTGACGCTGACCACCCGAGAGTGCCTTCGGCTTGCGGCCGAGGTACGGCTCAAGGTCGAGCAGTCGCGCTGCCTCGAGTACGCGAGTTGCACGCTGGTCTTTAGAGACACCGGCGATCTTGAGCGCGAAGCCCATGTTCTCGGCCACCGTCATGTGCGGGTACAGCGCGTAGTTCTGGAAGACCATCGCAATGTCGCGGTCTTTCGGCGGAACATCGGTGACGTCACGGTCGCCGATGAGCACACGACCGTCGTTGACCTCTTCGAGGCCGGCGAGCATGCGCAGGGAGGTGGACTTTCCACAACCAGAAGGTCCGACGAGGACGAGGAACTCGCCATCGGCGACCGAGAGGTCGAGGGCGTCAACCGCCGGACGGTTGGAACCCGGGTACAGCCGGGTTGCCTTGTCAAAAGTGACAGATGCCATTATTCATTTCTCCTTCACCGGCAGGTACGTGCCGGACGATCCGTTGTGATGGATGGTGGCTTTTCAGCCACCACTGGTGATTATGACACATAGGCTGGCTCAGCGATCCTGTGGGCAACTCCCAGATAGCCGAATTACGATCGACCGGTGGCGCACGCAGTCTCGCCGCCCCACATCACCATTGAGAGGTCCGATGACGTACGGAAGTGCGCAGAACCGGTCAAACCCGCGCCGCGAAGAGGCGCGCGAAAAATCCCGGATGCTGCGCGAACAGCACAAGAAGCTTGAGAAGCGGAACCGTAATTTGGTGCGCGGAATCATCGCCTTCGGCACGATCGCTATCATCGGGGCGGTCGCAATGCTGATTCTCAGCAGCAACCGCGATCCTTCGCCAGGCCCGCTCAACATGCGCAGCGATGGGATCGTTATCGGCGAAGGGTTGCGGGCGGTAGAGACCGGCGCAGTTCTGCCAGGCAGGGAGCCGATTCCGACCGTGCACGACGGCGATGCAGAAGTCATCATCATTGATCTCTATGTCGACTATTTCAACCCGTTGAGCGCTGCGTTCCACGAAGCGAACGGAAAGCAGATCGCGATCTGGGTTGAGTCTGGAGCGGCCACTATCGAGGTGCACCCGCTCGCAATTCTCGATCGCGTCTCCGAGGGAACACGGTACTCCAGCCGTTCAGCGAACGCCGCAGCGTGTGTAGCCAACTTCGCACCGAACCAGTACTTCGCGTTTCACGGCCTGCTGCTTGAGAACCTGCCAGAAGAGAACAGCGGCGGGCTCACCGACGACGAACTGGTCGCATTGACGGTCGAGTCGAAGGTAGACAATGCGACCAAGATTCGCGGATGCGTTCAGGACGACACTTTCATCGCCTGGGTCGCAGACGCCAGAGACCGAGCGCTGCGCAACAGCATCCAGAACACCGATCTGCCGCCTATCTCGAGCACGCCGACGATCATCGTCAACGGGCTGCCGTACGACGGGGCGCTGAACGACCCCGCCGCGTTTTCGGCGTTCGTCGTGTCAGCTGCCGGTCGGAGCTTCAATGAGAACTCGACGCCGAGCCCTTCGCCAACACCGTCGGAGACACCGGTCAACTAAGCCAGCTCGACTCGCCCGATTTTGCTTGTGCCGTTCAGCTGACGTGGATGCCTGGGCGACGTTGCGGGTTCGGCTCGGCCTCGCGGAGAATCTCGCGCACGACCGGCGCAGTGTCGCCTCGACCGAGGATGAGGTACTCGAGCAAGTGCCGAATCGGATTGCCCTCCGACCACTGGAAGTACGCCTTCGGCACGACTCCAGCGCCGTCACGGAGGGCGAGCAGTACCGCTGCGATCGCGTTTGGCACAGCCGGACTCTGGGTGCGTAAAATTCGGTGGCCGTCGATCTCGACGCCGCGAACCTCCAGCACCTCTTCGAACTCGGAGGGGTCGATGATTTTGACTTCGAGAAAGAGCACGTCCGCTTTACCCGGGACCGGGTTCATCAAGCGTTGCTCGCTCTCTTTGGTGTCGTAGCGCGAGTCGTCATCGTCGTCCCGTTTGTGCATGATGATGTTGAGTTCGCCGTCGAAGGCGATCGAGTAATTGACGAAGTCGCGAGCCGTGCGGTCGAATTCGACGCGGCTCGCGCGCAGTTCGGTGGTTCTGGTGACGCGCGAGATGAGCGAGACGATGACGATGCCGGTGATGAAGAGCGCAGAGATGGCGATGCCGTCGGGCTTTTGGCGGATGTTCTCGACAAGGGCGTAGCCCATGACGAGGGTGAGCACAGTGAATCCAAAGCGCGCAAAGCGCTGACGCTTGCGGAAGGCCGAGATCGTGACCGCGAAGGAGCCAGAAACCATCATCGCGAGGATGCCCGTCGCATAGGCACCCGCCTGTGCGTCGACGTTCGCCTGAAAGCCGATGGTGAGGATCACGCTGATGGCCGTGTAGACGAGAACCACGGGCCGCACCGAGCGGCTCCACTCTGGTGCCATACCGTAGGCGGGAAGGTAGCGCGGAACGATGTTGATCAGGCCGGCCATCGCCGACGCGCCGGCAAACCACAGGATGAGAATGCTCGACACGTCGTAGGCCGTGCCGAAAATCTCGCCGAGTTCGCGGTGCGCGAGATAGGCGAGCGCGCGGCCGTTGGCCTCTCCGCCCGGCTGAAACGCCTCGGCAGGAATGAGGAGCGTCGTGACGAGGCTGCTCGTGATGAGAAAGACACTCATGATCACGGCGGCGCTCGTCAGCAGACGCTTCGTGTTCGCAACGCGCTTCGCGAGCGATTCTTCAGGGGTCAAGCCCTTCGCGGCGACGAGGGGCATCATGCTCACGCCGGTCTCAAATCCCGATAGCCCGAGCACGAGCAAAGGGAAGGCGAGAAAGACCGGAAGGATGATGCCCGTCCAGCCCCCGCCTCCCACGGTGATTGCCGAAAGCCAATCGGTGACCGTCACCGGGTGCGTCACGATCTGGATGAGTCCAACGACGATCACTGTGCCGTTGAGCAGGAGAAATGCAACGACGAGCGGAATTGCAATGTTGACCGCCTCAGTGAATCCGAGGAGGAAGACCCCGCCGAGGATCAGCAGCAGCACGACGGTGATCAGCACCGCCTGCCCCTGCAGTGCCTCTGGCACGAACGGGTTCTCAAGCAAGTGAACGGTGGCGTCGGCAGACGACAGGGTGATCGTGATGATCCACGAAGTCGCGACGAAGCCGAGAAGAACGAGAACAAAGAACTTGCCCTGCCAAAACGGAAGCAGGCGTTCGAGCATGGCGACCGAGCCCTGGCCGTGCGGGCTCTCTTTCGCCACCCGCCGGTACATCGGAAGCACGCCAGCAAGGGTGAGGGCCACGATGAGCAGGGTCGCAAGCGGAGACAGAGCCCCTGCCGCAAGCACGGCAATGCCTGGAAGGTACGACAAGGTCGAGAAGTAGTCGACGCCGGTGAGGCACATGACCTTCCACCACGAGTGCGTCTCGGTGGTTGCCTCGGGGGACTCTGGGCCGCTCGGCTGAACCCGATCGTTCAACAGCCACCGGCCAAAGCGCGTCGTCGGTTCTGGTCTGCCGCCGATCCCTGGTACAACGGCAGGGAAGGTGAATTTTTTGGCTCGAGGCACGAGGCGCTCCATAGTTTTGAGTGAGGCCCGTAGGGACTGCACAATCATGCCACTTGTTAGGTTGTTTGGTCTGCGCGGGCCTCTCAGGCCAGATTGGTGGACCGCCCAGAACTACTCGAGGCGCGCGAAGAACTCCCGCGCCGCCCGGTGGCTCATGAGTCCGTAGTCGAGCGTGAGCCGCTGGTAGCGGAAGATCTCGCGGTACGCCTGCGGCAGTTCCATGGTGTCGAGCGCCGCAGCGAGTTCGGCGAGCTGCGCTTCGTCGCGGGTGATGCGGTCGGTGATGTCCGCGAGGATGCCGGCCCGGGCATCCTCGGGCAACAGACCGAGCAGGTAGAGCTTGGAGAGCGCGATGGTCTCGAGGTTTCCGGTAGCGATGGGCGCGAGCATCCACTCGCTGAAAGCGGCGCGGCCGGCGTCGGTGATCGCGTAGGTCTTCTTGCTGCGACCGTTTTCGACGCTCTCGGTTGCGGTGACGAGGCCCTTGTCGTGCAGCACCGTGAGGGCGCTGCGGATGCTGCCCAGGCTCGCCGAGTAGAAGAGCGAGATGCCCTGCTCGAACTGCTTGTTGAGCGCGTAGAGGGTCGAGGGGCCGAGCAGCAGCAGTCCGAGGATGACGTTGCCCATCCGACACCTCCTATGTTACTAATAGTAATATACCCATTAGACCTAAGGACATCGTGCCATGAGCATTACCGAGCGCCTCACCCGACACCTCGACACCGTCACCCGCAAGCGCGGCGACCGCGGCGCACCGCAAGTGTTCGTGAGCGCGCCGGGGCTCGAGTTCGGCTACGGGGATGCGGCGCTGCCGTTCCACATCGCGAGCATCGGCAAGGTGCCGACCGCGGTGCTCGTGATGCAACTCGTCGAGTCGGGCGCGTTCACGCTCGACACCCCCGTCGTGGAGCTGCTGCCCGCGGGGACGCTGGACGGGCTGGTTGCGCCGCCCTTTTTGGCGACCGTGACCGTCGCCCAGCTACTCGCCCACGAGGGCGGAGTCGCCGACTACTTCGAGGGTCCGGTCACCTCGGGGCCGCCGTTCCTGTCGCTTGTGCTCGACGAGCCCGACCGGTTCTGGACGCCCGACGACCTGCTCGAGTTCAGCCGCGCGCACCAGGCGCCGGTCGGCCCCGGTTTCACCTACAGCGACACCGGGTACGTGCTGCTCGGGCTGCTGCTCGAGCATGTGACCGGGCGGCAGTTTCACGAGCTGTTGCACCAGCGCATCTTCACGCCGCTGGGCATGGATGACACGTACCTGCTGTACCGCTCCGAGCCGCGGGCCGGGGCGCGGCCGATCGCGCCGTTCACGCTCGGGGTGGTGGAGGCATCTACGTTCCGCAGCGTGAGCTGCGACTGGGCCGGCGGCGGCATCGTCTCCACGCTCGCGGACCTGAGCGCGTTCGGCAGGGCACTGCACGAGGGGCGGTTGATCAGCGGCGAGAGCCTGGCGCGGCTGTCGGCCGTCCGCAATCGGTTTCGGCGCGGCATCCACTACGGCACCGGGATGATGGAACTGCGCTTCGAGGAGTTCTTCTTTCTGCTGCGCGGCCTCCCCCGCCCCACCGGACACATCGGGGTGCTCGGCACTCACCTCTTTTACGACGCGGTCAACGACGCACACATCGTGATGAACTTCGGCGGCACGACGGAGATGGTGCGGAGCTTCCGCACGCTGATCCAGATCGAGACGGAACTGCGGCGAGGGCGGTAGTATCCCTTCGCATGGTGCCCCTCCATGCGACCCCGGATCGCGCCTCGTTGGGGGCCAGATGACAACACTCGCCGACCAGGTGCTGCCGCTTATCCGGACGCGCGCCGACCTCCACTGACGGCATGCCGCGAATGCGCAGGGGTACCGGTACGCCGCGCGCCGGCTCGCCCGGATGCGCCGAATCGCGGCCGGGACCCCTGAGCAGTCGAGGGTGGAGGAGCTCATCGCCGAGTTGCGCGAGACGCATCGACGGCGACCACGGCTGCAAGCGGAGTTCAGCCGGGCTGGGTTGCCCTGAGGATGATCACTCCGGCCACTCGGCCGAGAGCTCGCCGCCCTGGTAGAACACCGACTCCGCGAGGAGGGTCTTCCCGTGCCTTCGTGGACCCGCGACTCATCGCGTTCCTTGCG
>JANONY010000186.1:0-28649 GCA_031421055.1 Actinomycetes bacterium
TGCCAGTAGAAGCTGCCTTTCGTGACTCCCAACCGAACGGCGAGCGGCTGAACGGCAACGGCCGCGAGCCCGCCTTCGCCAAATGCGGCGAGCGCGGCACGCGCCCAGTCGTCGGCGGTGAGTTGCACTTGAACCATCACCATACTTTAGCGTATGGTGTGTCCATACCCGACAGTATGGAGAGAAGCAATGCGGAATGTCCAGCAACGAGTAATCGATGCGCCAATCGAGGTCGTCGGCCCCATAGTGGATACCGTGAGCGGCCCAGACGACAAGGTCTGGCCAGCTCATTGGCCGCCAATCACACTCGACCGAGGTCTCGAAGTCGGGTCGAAGGGCGGGCATGGCCCCATCCGCTACAGCGTCTCGGAGTACGAGCCGGGGCGTCGGGTGCGATTCGTGCCTGCGCCTGGTCTTGGCCTCGCCGGCTACCACGAGTTCACCGTCACTCCGCAGCCCAACAACCGCTCGCTGCTCACGCACGTCATCGAGGCCAAGCTCTACGGGCGCATGCGCGTGCTGTGGCCGCTCGCGATCCTGTGGATCCACGAGGCAGTGCTGCAAGACCTTCTCGACAAGGTCGAGCGCAACGCGACCGGAACCCTCACGGGCGAACCCGCCCGCTGGTCGCCTTGGGTGCGCACCCTGCGGCGCTTGAGCGCCCCGCGCGGCGCCAAACTGCCGCGATAGTCGGGTGACCACAAGCCTCGATTCGTTCGAAAGCACCCGACCACGGCTGTTCGGCATCGCCTACCGCATGCTCGGCTCGGCCTCCGAAGCAGAAGACATCGTGCAAGATGCCTGGCTTCGCTGGCAGACGGTGACGGATGAGGTCGAGAACCCGGCAGCCTACCTAGCGACAATCACTACTCGCCTCTCACTCACGGCGCTGGACTCTGCCCGCGCCCGCCGCGAAACCTACATCGGCCCGTGGCTGCCAGAGCCTGTCTCTACCGAGCACGACCCGTTGCTCGGTGCCGAACGTGCCGAGGCACTCTCGCTCGCGGTTCTGCTGCTGCTGGAGCGACTCACTGCCGCCGAGCGCGCGGCCTACGTTTTGCGCGAGGCCTTCGACTATTCGTTCCGCGACATCGCGCAGGTTTTGCAGACGAGCGAGGCGAACGCCCGCCAGCTAGCGACACGAGCCAGGGCGCACATCGACAGCTCTCGCGGCAAGGCGGTCACTGGCGCAGAGCGAGAACGCCTGCTCGGTGCTTTTGTTGCTGCGGCGCAGACCGGTGAGGTGGAGCAGCTTGAGGCACTGCTCACCGCAGATGTTCGCTCGCTCTCTGACGGCGGCGGAATCGTGCACGCGGCGCGCAAACCAGTGCTTGGGCGAGAGAACGTCGCGCGGTACCTGCTTGGCGTGCTGCACAAGTTCGCCTCAGACCTGGTGCCGGTGCCGGTTAGCGCGAACGGCGAGCTGGCTCTCCTTGGCCTGCGCAACGGAACGCCGGAAGCTCTGTTGACGCTCGACGGCACCGCCGACGGCGTGACGACTGTGCTGACCGTGCTTAATCCGCACAAGTTGTCACAATTCGAGGGGCTGTCTGGTCTTAGCTCGTGAACCCCTAAGAGAGGACACCATGAGCACCATTCTTGTCACCGGCGGAACCGGCGGTCTCGGCAGGCCGACCGTTTTGCGACTTCTCGCGGCAGGGCACGAGGTGCGCATTCTTAGCCGCCGGCCGGGAGAACGGCACGTTGTCGGCGATCTCAGCACTGGTGCTGGGTTGCCCGAAGCGCTCGACGGTGTCGACACCGTTCTTCACCTCGCGACTAACCGCAAGAAAGATGTGGATGACACCGCCCGTCTTCTCGCTGCAGCCACACGCGTGAAGCACGTCATCTTCATCTCCATCGTCGGAGTCGACGACATTCCCTACCCGTACTACCGCGACAAGGTCGCATGCGAACAGCTGATCGCCGCCTCTGGCATCCCATTCACCACACTGCGGGCGACGCAGTTTCACCACTTCATCGGCGAGTTCCTTCATGCCGGGCGAAAGCTTCCAGTGCACTTCTCGCTCGATGTTCCGCTGCAGACCATCGCCATCGACGAAGTGGCCGCGCGACTGGTTGAGCTCGCGGCGTCGCCGGCTGCTGGGCGCGTCGCCGACATCGGCGGCCCAGAACTTGCGACAGTGCGCGACCACATCGACATCTGGCAGGCGGCCTTCGCAACCCACAAACCGGTGTGGACCCTTCACCTTCCCGGCAAGACAGTCGGCGCGTTCAAGGCTGGTCACCACACCACCGGTGTCCCTGGATTCGGGCGCGGCACCTTCGCGCAGTACGCGGCAGCCGAGGCCGCTACCGCGGCCGCGGGAGTCTCGAAATGAGGCTGGCGCTTCGGGTCGGCCTCGCGATCCTCGCTGGCATTCAGTTTGCGCTTGGCATCTGGGGGCAGTTTTTTCCAGAGAGTTTCTACCGCGACTTTCCGACGGTGTCGCTGACGCCTCCGTACAGCGAGCACTTTCTGCGCGATTTCGGCGGCGCCACTCTCGCTCTCGGTTTGGTGATCGCAGCCGCGGCAGTCTGGCTTGAAAAACGTCTCGTCATGGTTGCTCTGCTTGCGTATCTTGTATTCGCAATCCCCCACCTCTGGTTTCATCTCGCGCATCTGCACGACGCGTCGCAGACCCAGGTGACGTTCTTGCTGGTATCGCTCGGCAACTCGGTGCTACTTCCCGTAGCGCTGTTGGTGCTTGCGCCGCGCGCGCTGCGGGTGGCGCCAACGGCAGAATAGACAGGTGCCAAGCGAACTGTTTGTGATTCCGCTTTGGGCAGACCTGCTCGCTGTCGGAATCGGCAGCCTGCAGGGCGCCCTGTTCGCGGCGCAGTTTCGCGACCGGCGACTCGACTGGCTCGGTGTGGCGATCATTGGCATCGCCACCGGCTTCGGCGGAGGGCTGTTGCGCGACCTGCTGCTCGACGTTCCGCTCGCCCCGCTGCAGAGCAACTGGTATCTGCTCGTCGCCACAGCCGCGGCGCTCATCGGGATGCTGCTTGAGCGAATTTTTCACCGCTTGCGCCACGTAATCACCGGCCTCGATGCGCTCACGATTGGGCTATTCGGGGCCATCGGCACCACCAAGGCGATCTCGCTCGGGCTGCCGCCGGTTCCGGCGATCTTCGTCGGCGTGCTCTCTGCCGTTGGCGGGTCGATTCTGCGTGACGTGTTGCTCACCATCCCGATAGCAATCATGCAGGTTGGCTCGCTCTACGCGGTCGCGGCGTTCGCCGGCTCGGCAACCCTCGTCGTGCTGTCAGCCTTCGGCGCCAACGTGCTTCTCGCCGCCATCGCCTGCGTCGCCGTCACCTTCGGCGTGCGCGTGCTCGCGGTCTTGTTCCGCTGGAGCCTGCCAGAGCAGCGCCCGCTTCAGCTCTGGCGCCCCTAACCTCTCGCCGGCTCAGCCGCGACCGCGAAACTCGCTCATGCTGTTGTAGATGCCGAACAGGCGGCCACCGACAAAGTCCCAAGCACGAATGGGCAGCACGCCCCTAAACAGCGTCGATACTCGCACCATGCGCGGCAGCATGAGCATGGGGGTCCCGCGGTCTATCGCCTTCCAGATTCGGGCGACCACTGCCTCCGGCGCCATCACTCGCGTCAGCCGGGGCGGCCTTGCGCCGGCAAACATCCCGGTAGAGATAAAGCTCGGGCACACGGTGGTGACCCGCACCTGACTGCTACCGCTCAGCTCGAGTTCGAGTCGAAGCGAGTCGCTCCAGCCGACGAGCGCCCACTTCGACGCGGCGTACACGCTCATGCGCGGGTTCGAAACCAGTGCTGCCGCAGAGGCGATGTTGACGATGCTCGATCGCGCGCTGCTCGCGAGCATCGCCGGCAAAAACGCTCGCGTCACGTGCATCGGAGCGAGTGTGTTGATCGCGATGGTCAGTTCGATGTCAGCATCGTGATCGTGCTCGACGAAGAGCTTGCCACGAACTATGCCCGCGTTGTTGATCAGAATGGTCGGATCGCCCACCTCGGCCCGAACGCGCTCTGCGGCTTGCTGAATTGCTTCAGAATCAGAGACGTCGACCACATAGCTGTGCGCCCTCGGGCCAAGCTGCTTTGCTAACCCGTCAAGCAAATCACCGTTGATGTCCCACAGAACCACCGTCGCACCCTCGGCTACGGCTCGTTCTGCGTGCAGGCGACCCATGCCCATGGCGGCTCCGGTAATGAGAACTATGTCTCCACTGTGCGCGTGCATGCTACGAATCGTAGCCCTCGGCTACCACCGACGTACGAGCTGGCAAGCAGCACGGCCGGCCCCCAACTCTCGAACCGTCGCCAGCCACGTCGTACGCCAAGCGGCCGCCCGGTTGCTGAAATTCCAACATCATGCGTGGGCCAGAGGGTGCGGGGCGGCGCCTGCTATGCGCCGACGAGCTCGCGGTCCCCCACCTCAGTGCGAACGGCGCGATTGACCGCAGATACGACCGCCTTGAG
This sequence comes from Actinomycetes bacterium, assembly GCA_031421055.1. Classification (GTDB taxonomy): domain Bacteria; phylum Actinomycetota; class Actinomycetes; order Actinomycetales; family Microbacteriaceae; genus Conyzicola. The sequence continues at coordinate 4,463 of JANONY010000186.1, forward strand.
GGATGCCGTGGAGATATCCGCATCGATACCAACGCCCCACAGCCGCTTGCCATTCACATTCAGGTCGACGTAGGCGGCAGCGAGGGCATCCCCGCTCGCGCTCAACGTGTGCTCGACATAATCGAAAAGCTTCACGTCGATGCCTCGTTCAGAAAGAATGCTGAGGAATGCCGCAATCGGCCCGTTACCGGTACCGCGAAGGTCATGCACATCGTCGCCGACACGCAACTGCACGTCGAGCTCGACCGAGCCGGTGAAGTCGCTCGCCGTGCGCGTGCGGGTGAGCTCGAACCGGCCCCACTTGTCTTCTGGGCGAGTGGCCGGGGCCGGAAGGTACTCATCCTGGAAGATCGCCCAAATCTGCTGACTCGTCACCTCTCCGCCCTCTGCATCGGTCTTGGCCTGCACGACGCCGCTGAACTCGATCTGTAGCTTGCGCGGCAAGTCGAGCGCGTGGTCGGCCTTGAGCAGGTAGGCAACGCCACCCTTGCCCGACTGCGAATTGACGCGAATCACGGCCTCGTAGCTTCGGCCGAGGTCTTTCGGGTCGATCGGCAGGTAGGGAACTCCCCACACGAGCGAGTCGACGGGCACACCCTCAGCGATTGCCCGTGCCTCCATGGCTTCGAAGCCTTTCTTGATGGCGTCTTGGTGGGATCCGCTGAATGCCGTGTAAACGAGGTCACCGGCCCACGGGCTTCGTTCGTGCACCGGCAGCTGGTTGCAGTATTCGGCGGTGCGCTTGACCTCGTCGAGGTCGCTGAAATCGATCTGCGGATCGATGCCCTGCGTGAACAGGTTGATGCCAAGGGCAACAAGGTCGACGTTGCCGGTGCGCTCGCCGTTGCCGAACAGGCAGCCTTCGATGCGGTCGGCTCCGGCCATGTAGCCCAGCTCTGCCGCGGCGATGGCGGTTCCGCGGTCGTTGTGTGGGTGCAGCGAGAGGATGATGCTGTCGCGCCGCGCGAGGTTACGAGACATCCACTCGATTGAGTCGGCGTAGACGTTGGGAGTCGCCATCTCGACGGTCGCGGGCAGGTTGATGATGACCGGGCGCTCTGGGGTGGCTCCGAGCGCATCCACCACCTGGTTGCAGACGTCGACCGCGAACTCGAGCTCGGTGCCCGTGTAGCTCTCTGGCGAGTACTCGTAGTGCACATCGACGCCGGGGGCGACTGCCTCGGCCGCCTTGCAGAGGCGGGCACCCTCGAGAGCGATATCGATGATGCCCTGCTTGTCGGTGCGAAACACGACTTCGCGCTGCAGGATGCTCGTCGAATTGTAGAGGTGCACGATCGCGCGCTTGGCGCCGGCGATCGACTCGTAGGTGCGATTGATCAGGTTCTCGCGCGCTTGCGTCAGCACCTGAATCGTGACGTCGTCTGGAATCAGATTCTCGTTGATGAGCGAGCGCACGAAATCGAAATCCGCCTGCGAGGCGCTCGGAAAACCGACCTCGATCTCTTTGTAGCCCATACGCACGAGCAGATCGAACATGATGCGCTTGCGCTCTGGGCTCATCGGGTCGATGAGGGCTTGGTTTCCGTCGCGAAGGTCGACGGCGCACCAACGCGGCGCGGCCGTGATGCGCTTCGAGGGCCAGGTGCGATCGGCCAACTCGACCGTGATTGTCTCGTGAAACGGCCGATACTTATGGGTCGGCATCCCCGATGGCTGTTGTGTGTTCTTCATTGTCCTTGGGTTTCTCTTCGCTGTTGGTTAGTCGGGCCAACGACAAACTCCGCGACGAGTGAGGCCTCTAGTTAGGACTCGTCGCGGCAGCTAAGGAGGAGCAGACCGAACAACACTTGCTCAGGCTAACACCGCCGCTCCGAGCACGCGACCCTAGCAAAACGCAGGAGATTCGCGCTAGTTCGGCGAATTGCAGAAACGATGACCGAATTCGGCAAAATTGTCCTGCGTTTTCGTTCGACGGCAGCACGCTTGGCGGCAGGCTAGAACCCCAAGCGCCCGAGCTGTTTCGCGTCGCGCTGCCACTCTTTCGCGACCTTGACGCGCAGCGAGAGAAACACCTGGTGACCAACGAGCTTCTCGATCTCGACGCGTGCTCGCGCGCCCACCTCTTGCAGGCGTGAACCCTGGTGGCCGATGATGATGCCCTTCTGGCTGTCACGCTCGACGAAGAGGTTGGCGTAGATCTCGAGCAACTCTCTGTCGTCGCGCTCGTCCATCTGGTCGATGGTGATCGCGATCGAGTGGGGCAACTCGTCCATGACACCCTCGAGCACGGCTTCGCGGATGAGTTCTGCGATGCGCGCTTCTAGCCCTTCGTCGGTCACGGCATCCGCTGGGTAGAGCGGTTCGCTTAGCGGCATAAGTTTGACGAGTTCGGTGGTGAGCACGTCGAGCTGAACCTTGCCAACTGCCGAGAGAGGAATCACCGAGTCCCAGTCGCGTAGTGCGCTGATCGCGAGCAACTGCTCGGCGATACCCGTGCGAGAGGCGAGGTCAACCTTGGTGACGATCGCGACCTTTTTGGCGCGTGGAAAACTGTCGAGCTGCTCGTTGATGTATTTGTCGCCCGGACCGACCTTCTCGTTCGCGGGCATGCAGAAGCCGATCACGTCGACCTCACCGAGGGTGTCTTGCACGACCGCGTTGAGGCGCTCGCCGAGCAGGGTGCGCGGGCGGTGCATGCCAGGGGTGTCGACCACGACCAGCTGTCCGTGCGGCGCGTGCACGATGCCGCGAATCGCGCGCCTCGTCGTCTGCGGTTTCGATGAGGTAATCGCGACCTTTTCGCCGACGAGCGCGTTGGTCAAGGTCGACTTTCCGACGTTGGGGCGACCGACGAACGAGACGAAGCCCGCACGGAATGTTTCGGCGGGCGTAGCAGGCTCGGTCACTCGGTGTCCTTTTCTTCGGCGAACGCGGTTTGCGCGTCGATGAGGGCTTGGTCGCGCTCAACGAGCACGGTGACGACGCGTTTGCGGCGCCCTTCGGTGCGCTCGGCAATGAGGATGAGTCCAGAGACCTCGGCCTGCGAACCCGCAACCGGCAGCCGGCCGAAGGCCTTGGTAAGCAGCCCGCCAACCGAGTCGACCTCGTCGTCTTCCAGGTCGAGGCCAAACAGGTCGCCGAGCTCGTCGACCGGCAGTCGCGCGCTGACCCGGTAGCGGCCGCCGCCAAGGTGTTCGACGTCGTCGGTGTCGGAGTCGTACTCGTCAGAGATATCGCCGACGAGTTCTTCAATGAGGTCTTCGAGCGTCGCGAGTCCGGCAATGCCCCCGTACTCGTCGACGACGAGCGCGAGATGATTCGACTCGGCCTGCATCACCCGCAAGAGCTCGTCGGCCTTCTGCGATTCCGGCACGAAGAGGGCTGGCTTCGCGAGTTCGATGACCCGCGTCTTCTCGACCGATCGCGGCTTCTCGAAGCTCAGCCGAGCAACGTCGCGCAGGTACAGCACGCCGAGAACCTCGTCGACATCGTCGCCGGTGATCGGGATGCGCGACACGCCTTTACTGAGAAACAGCGCCATCGCCGTCGCGATCGTGTCATCGCGCTCGATCGTGACCATGTCAGTGCGCGGAACCATGAGTTCGCGCACCACTGTGTCGTTGAACTCGAAGATCGAGTGAATGAGCTCCCGGTCGTCTTCTTCAAGCACGTCGAGCTCGGTCGCCTCATCGACCATGCTGAGCAATTGCTCTTCGCTCGAGAAGCTCGCGGCTTGCACGCGACCAGGTGTGACGCGATTGCCGACGGCGACGAGCGCGTTGGCTACGGGCCCGAGAGCGATGCGAATTCCGTGCACAATCGGAGCGGCAAACAACAGAATGCGGCGCGGATGCGCGCGGCCGACGCTTCGCGGACTCGACCCAACGAGAACGAAGGATGCCGCCGTCATGATCAGCGCCGAAAACAGCAGCGCAAACCACCACTCATCAATCGCCCGCGCGAAAGTGAGCGTCACGAGGACCGCCGCGGTGGTCTCAGAAACAACTCGCATGAAGCTGATGGCGTTGACATGAGTACCGAAGTCAGTCGAAATTGCCAGCAGTGATCGCCGCACTCGCGAACCAAGCGCGAGTTCAACGAGGTCGCTTCGGCTCATCACGGTGAGTGCGGCCTCCGCTGCGGCAAGAAGGCCACCGAGCGCGACAAGCACCACCGCCGCGCTAATGAAGAGCGGGATCATCACGGGCAGTTACCTGGCGCGATCGGCGATGTGGAACCCGTGCAGAAGGTCGCGCTGAATGCCGAACATGGCCTTCTCGTCTTCCGGCTCCGCGTGGTCAAAGCCGAGCAGGTGTAGCAGTCCGTGGGTGGTCAGCAGCAGCAGTTCATCGAGAGTGCTGTGGCCAGCGGTCTCGGCCTGTGCGGCGGCAACCTGCGGGCACAGAACGATGTCACCGAGCAGGCCTGCCGGGGTTGGCTGGTCTTCGGTGCCCGGTCGTAGTTCGTCCATCGGGAAGCTGAGCACGTCGGTCGGGCCCGGCTCGTCCATCCACTGCACGTGCAGTTGCTCCATTGCTGCCTCGTCGACGAGAACAATCGCGAGTTCGGCATCCGGGTGCACGTGCAGTTGGTCGAGGGCGTAGGTGGCAACGCGGAGAAGTGCGGTCTCATCGACAGCGATCGACGACTCGTTGTTGATCTCGATCGACATCAGCGCTTCTTACCCTTGTGCTCTCGTTGCCCATGCTCGGCCAACTGCTTCTCGGCATCGTACTTCGTGTAGGCGTCGACGATTTGGCCGACGAGGGTGTGGCGCACGACGTCGGCGCTCGTGAGTCGCGCGAAGAAGATGTCGTCGAGCTCGGCGAGCACTCTCGTCACGAGCTGAAGGCCGCTCGCGCCGGCTGGCAGGTCTATTTGAGTGATGTCACCCGTGACAACGATTTTCGAACCAAAGCCGAGTCGAGTGAGAAACATCTTCATCTGCTCTGGACTCGTGTTTTGCGCTTCGTCGAGAATGATGAACGCGTTGTTGAGCGTTCGACCACGCATGTAGGCGAGCGGCGCGACCTCGACCGTGCCAGCAGCGAGCAGCTTCGGCACGAGCTCTGGATCCATCATCTCGTTGAGCGCGTCATACAGTGGCCGGAGGTATGGGTCGATCTTGTCGTTGAGGGTGCCAGGCAGAAATCCGAGCCGCTCCCCCGCCTCGACGGCCGGGCGGGTGAGAATTATGCGCTCGACATCTTTGCGTTGAAGCGCCTGCACTGCCTTGGCCATCGCGAGGTACGTCTTGCCTGTGCCCGCTGGCCCGATACCGAAGGTGATCGTGTTCTCGTCGATTGCGTCGACGTAGGCCTTCTGGCCGAGTGTCTTCGGGCGAACGCTCTTGCCGCGGCTGGTCAGAATCGCCTGGCTGAGAAGCTCGGCCGGGCTGCCGCTGTGCTGCTCGAGGATGCGCGCGGACTGGGTGACATCCGTGTCGCCCAGCTCTAGCCCGTTGCGGACCATCTGGATCAGCTCTTCGACAAGTGCCTGTGCCGCAGCGACTTCTGTAGCTTCACCGTCAAGCACGATCCGGTTGCCCCGAACGAGCACTTCGACGCTCGGGAAGGTTCGCTCTATCGTCTTGAGAAATCGATCTTGTGGACCAAGCAGTCGCACCATCGCGACACCGTCGACTTCGAGCTCGTGGTGCACCGTGCGTGGATCGCTAACCGACAAGTTTTCCTTCTTCGAGTGCGGTGCCCTGCTCGCTCGTGCCGAGCAGGTGGGCATGAACGTGAAAGACGGTTTGTCCGGCGCTCGCGCCGGTATTGAAGACGAGACGGTACTCGCCGTTGGTGTGCTCGGCGGCGAGCCCGTTCGACACCGCGACAATCTCAGCGAGCAGTGCCGGTTCGTGTGCGGCGAGCTGAGACACGTTTGCGTAGACGGCGGTCTTGGGCAGAACGAGCAAGTGCACCGGCGCTTGCGGAGCGATGTCGCGGATCGCGATGATGCGTTCGTTCTCAAACACAATCTCCGCCGGAATCTCGCGCGCGACGATGCGTTCGAAGATCGTGAGGGATTCGCTAGACATTGCCTCATTCTACCGCGCCGGGCGGCACAGCTGCCCTGCGCGCTACCAGCGGCCCAGCCGGGCATTGAGCACGGCGATCGCCGCGGGGCCGGCCGTCGAGGTGCGCAGAATCGCCGCGCCCAGCCGCACGCGCGTTGCTCCCCGCTGCTCAAGTAGCGCGAGTTCGCGCGGGCTGATTCCGCCCTCCGGGCCGACCACAAGGGCGATGCGACCCTGCTCAGGAAGTGCGACGGATGTGAGCGCCACCTCCGCCGCCGGGTCAAGCACCAAAACGACATCGCCAGCAATCGCGGCTGTACTAACGAGCGGTTCAACCTCGGGCACCCATCCCCGGATCGCCTGCTTGCTCGCCTCGCGCACGATGGACTGCCAGCGAGCGCGGCCCTTGTCACGCTTCGCGCCATCCCACCGCGTGACACTACGCTCTGCCGCCCACGGCACAACGCCGGTCACTCCGAGCTCGGTCGCAGCCTGCACTGCGCGCTCATCACGGTCGCCCTTCGCGAGCGCCTGCACGAGCCACAACTGCGGCGACGCTGGCAGCTCGTCGCGAACCTCGTCAACGAGAAGCGCGAACGGCTCGAGAGCGCTCACGGTGCCGGAGACGATGAGTCCGCGCCCATTGCCGATCGAAAGCCGCTCGCCCACGCGTGCGCGGGCGACCGTGTTTGCATGCTTTGCCTCATCGGGCTCGAGCCCGACTGTCGCGCCGACGCTGACCGACTCGATGGTCGAGTTGAGGTAGAGCGAGGCCATGCGCGGCGCCTAGAAGCTGAGGAAGCGGTCGCGCACCTTGGCGAAGAGTCCCTGCTGAAACTTCGACAATATTGGCGGTGGTGACGAGTAGCTCGCGCCGAAGGCCTGAATCAGCTCGCGCTCTTTGTTGTTGACTCGCGCGGGTGTGAGAACTTGCACCCCGACCTTGAGATCGCCTCTACCGCCACCACGCAGATGTGTGATTCCTCGGCCTTTGATCGTGATGACCTCTGCACTCTGCGTGCCCGGCTTGATCTCGACGGGGATCTCGCCGTCGAGTCCGTCGACAATGGTTTTTGTTCCGAGAATCGCATCGACCATCGAGACCTCGACGGTAGCCAGAAGGTCGTCGCCACTACGGCTGAAGATGTCGTCGTGCCGAACTTTGATCTCGAGAAAGAGGTCGCCGCGCGTGCCGCCGGCTGGCCCAACCTCGCCCTGCTCTTGAAGTTGGAGGCGAAGCCCAGTGTCAACCCCGGCCGGGATGTCGACCGACATCGTGCGCGTCGCGCGCACTCGGCCCTGCCCGGCGCAGGTGACGCACGGGCTCGGGATCACGGTGCCGAATCCGCGGCAGGTTCCACAGGGGCTCGAAGTCATGATGTTGCCGAGCAGGCTGCGAACCGCGCGCTGAATTTGGCCAGAGCCGTGGCAAATGTCGCAGGCAACTGCACGCGTGCCAGGAGCGCAACAGCTGCCTTCGCAGGCCTCGCAGAGCACGGCGGTGTTGACCTCAATGTCGCGTTTCGTGCCGAAGATCACCTCGGCAAGCTCGATCTCGACGCGCAGCAACGCGTCGCCACCGCGCTCTTTACGCGACCGAGGGGCCGCGCCGCTTCCGCCCCCGCCAGGGGCACCGGCCGCACCTCCGAAGAAGGTCTCGAAGATGTCGCCGAAGCCACCGAAGCCGCCCGCGGCGCTGAAGCCCTGACCGCCGCCAATGTCGTAGCTCTGACGCTGGCGCGGGTCGCTCAACACCTCATAGGCGTGGGTTACCGACTTGAACTTCTCCTCGGCGTCCGCGCCTGGATTGACGTCTGGATGAAACTCCCGCGCCATGCGTCGATACGCCTTCTTGATTTCCTCGGGGCTTGCACTTCTCTCAACCCCGAGAACCTCGTAATGATCAGCCAAAACTTTTAGTCCTCACCAAGTAAGCGCGTCAGATACCGGGCGACTGCCCGCACTGCCGCCATGTTGTTCGAATAATCCATGCGGGTCGGGCCGAGCACACCCACGCGTGCCACGGTACCGCCAGCAGTGGTATAGCCGCTGGACAGCACCGAAGTCTCACTCAAGCCGAACTCGGCGTTTTCTCGACCGATGCTGACGGCGACGCCATTTCGGTCGACCTCGACTTCGCTGAACAGCTTAAGCAGCGTCACCTGCTCTTCGATCGCTTCGAGCACCGGAAAAATGCTGCCGTGAAAATCGTGTTCTGTCCGCAGAAGATTTGCGGCTCCTGCCATAACCAACTTCTCCTGCCGGTTGGCCGCGATCTGCTCAAGCAGGCTCGTCGTTACCTCGGTGACGAGCGGGGCGCGATCCGGCGCAAACTTCCGCGAGTACACCGCGAGCGCTGCCGCGGCGTCGGCCAACCCGAGGCCGCCGATTGCGGAGTTGAGCTGACTACGCAGGTCGGCGAGGAATGCGGTATCGACATCCGCCTGCGAGTCAATGAGGCTCTGCTCCACCCGCCCGCTGTCAGAGATGAAGACAACCATGATGCGGCGAGCGGTGAGCGGCACCAGCTCTACGTGCCGCACGAGCGACTTCGCCAGCGAGGGGTACTGCACGAGCGCGACGTGATTCGTCAGCTGCGCGAGAAGTCGCACGGTGCGCGCGAGCACGTCATCCAAGTCGACGGATGCGCCGAGGAAGGCCTCAATCGCGTGGCGCTGGGCCGCGCTGAGTGGTCGGAGATCGGCGAGCTGATCAACGAAAACGCGATAGCCCTTATCGGTCGGAACGCGGCCGGACGACGTGTGGGGCGCCACGATGAGTTCTTCGTCTTCGAGAATTGCCATGTCGTTGCGAATGGTGGCGGCGGAAACTCCGAAGGAGTGGCGCTCGACAATCGACTTCGAGCCGACGGGCTCGCGTGAGGCAACGTAGTCCTGCACAATTACGCGGAGCACCTCGAGGCTGCGTTCAGAAACCACGGTGCACCGCCTCCCACTAGTTAGCACTCGTCAACCCTGACTGCCAATGATATCGCGACACGCTGAGCCGCGGGCGTTGCACGCACTACGACGAAAGCGCTACCTTGTTTCTGTGCTTGAACACACCCGCACACGCGGGTGGCTGCAACGGCGCAGCCCGAGTGCTCACCCGGGACCTACCCCGCATACCTGAAAGGCATAGTCACCATGACTGAAGCAACTCCCGCTCCGGCAGCTCCGTTGTCCGAGACCGAGGACCGCCAGTGGGCGAGCTTCGCGCACCTCGGTGGAATCATCGGAATCCTTCCCGCACTCATCATCTGGCTCGTCTTCAAGGACCGCGGCTCGCTGACGAACGCTGAAGGGAAGGAAGCGCTGAACTTCCAGATCACCGCCCTCATCGGCTGGGTCGCACTGTTCATCATCACGACCATCCTGACCTTCGTCACGGTGGGAATCTTCGGATTCATCGCTCCGTTGCTGTACCTCGCCTTCGCGATTGTCATCGTCATCTTCTCGATCCAGGGCTTCCTGAAGGCAAAGGACGGCGCCTCGTACCGCTACCCGTTCTCAATCCGCCTCATCAAGTAGGTTGCTCGACAGCAGGCCCTCGACGTACTCGTCGGGGGCCTGCTGCATGCGGTTGAATGGTGAGCATGAGCACACCGCCTCCCCACACCAGCCCGCTGCCCGCACCAATGACTCCAGAGGACCAACGCCTCTGGGCGACGCTCGTGCATGTGGGAGGCATCTTCCTCGGATTCGTGTCGCCGCTTGTCGGCTACCTCGCGCTCAAGGACCGCGGTGCGTTTATTCGCAACCACACGGCGACCGCACTCAATTTTCAGCTAACGATGCTCATCGCCTACATCGTTGGATGCATTCTCCTGATCATTCTGGTTGGCATCCTGGTGATTGTTGCGGTCGCTATTGTGTGGATCATCTTCAGCATCCTCGCGGCGATCGCCGCCAACAACGGGCAGCCGTACAAATACCCACTGTCGATCGAATTCGTTCGCTAGTCGAGCGGCGGCGTTAGTCGTCTAGGAGTCGGCGAACGACTGCGTCGGCAAGCAATCGACCGCGCAGCGTGAGCAGCACAGTGCCCGCAATCGCGAGTGCCGGATCGACGAGGCCGTCGGCGATCAGCCCGGCGACCGCGGTGCGCCCAGCCGCGGTCAACTCGCTCGTCGGCAGACCGTCGCTGATACGCGATTGCAGCAGCACGCGCTCGGAGCGGCGGGTCTCCTCGCTCAGGGTCTCGCGTCCGGCTGCCGGTGACTGCCCGGCGAGGATGCGGTCGGCGTAGGCCGCTGGGTGCTTGACGTTCCACCAGCGCACGCCGCCAACGTGGCTGTGCGCGCCTGGACCGACGCCCCACCAGTCGTGACCCTGCCAGTAGGCGAGATTGTGGCGTGACTCGTTGCCGTCGCCGCGGCGCCAGTTGCTCACCTCGTACCAGGCGTAGCCAGCGGCAGTGAGTAGCTCGTCGGCCAACTCGTACATGTCAGCCTGAAGGTCATCATCGGGAGCAGCAACGGCACCGCTGCGAATCTGGCGTGCGAGCTTCGTGCCGTCCTCGACGATGAGCGCGTACGCCGAGATGTGGTCTGGCCGCTGTGCGAGCGCTTGTTCGAGGCTACGGCGCCAATCTTCGATATTCTCTGTGGGGGTTCCGTAGATGAGGTCGAGACTTACGGCCAGACCAGCTTGGCGTGCCCACTCGACAACGAGAGGAATCCGCTCAGGGTCGTGCGTTCGTTCGAGTGTCGCGAGCACGTGGGGCACCGCCGATTGCATGCCGAACGAGACCCGGGTGAAGCCCGCATCTTTGAGCAGGCGCAAGTAGTCGAGGTCGACCGAGTCTGGGTTCGCCTCTGTCGTCACTTCTACGTCTGACGCGAGACCAAACACGCTGCGAACCGATTCCAGCATCGCGGCGAGATCGGCGGCGGGCAGCAGCGTCGGGGTTCCGCCTCCGAAGAAGACGGTGCTGGCTGCGCGCGGGAGAATACCAGCCGCGGCAAGCACAGCTTCGGCGAGCGACAATTCGGCGATCGCCTGCCCCGCGTAGTCCGCGCGCTTTGCGCCACGCAGCTCGTCGCTCGTGTAGGTGTTGAAGTCGCAGTAGCCGCACCGCACGCGGCAGAACGGCACGTGAATGTAGACCCCGAAGCGGCGGCCAGCGGCGCCCTCGGCAACGCTGGCTGGCAGCGCCCCATCGAGCGGAGCCACATCGGCGAGCGGCAGGGCAGAAGGCACCCTCCAAGTCTCCCACCTTCGAAAACGCAGGAGATGTTCGCCGAAGCGTCATCCAGCGATCGACATGCGCGAAATACGGCGTCGATTCCTGCATTTTCGATGGGGCTGGCAGCATGGGGCGGTGAACACCTACATTCTCTGGGACGTCGACGGCACCCTCGTGCGCAACGGCAAAGACGCGGGCAACCTCTACCACGAGGCGGTCGAGCTCGCGGTTGGTCATGCCATCGCGAACCGCCTGCCGAACACCCACGGCAAAACCGATGGCCAGATTCTGCGCGAGACACTCGCCGCGCACGGGCAGTCAGAAGAACTGCACACGGATGCCTCGCGCCACCTCGACGAACTGTCGCGCCTTCGACACGAGAGCGGCAACCATCGCGAGCTCTGCCCCGGCGTACACCAAGCACTCGCCGCTACCGCAGCGCGCGGCTGGGTCAACTGCTTGCTCACTGGCAACTCCGCGAGCCGGAGCAGGTTCAAGCTCACGGGCGCCGGCGTCGACGCCGCGCTCTTCGACTGGAAGCACTCGTGGTTCGGCGAGGTGTCGGCCGCCCGATCGGAACTCACCCTGCGTGCCCGCGCCGAGTTACCCGGTCACACCCTCGTCATCGTGGGCGATACGCCGGCCGATGGTGGTGCAGCCGCCGCCGCGGGCATCCCGTTTATCGCCGTGGCCACCGGCGTCTACGAGGCCGATGACCTGCGCTCCACCGACGCCGTGCTGGTCATTGACGACCTCGAGAGCGATCTCGCACAGCTACTTGGCGCGGTCGAGAAGCTCGAAAACTGACCCGAACCCCCACGAGAGGGGCTTGGAATCCAAAGAACGTCACGTTAACGTTAGATTTCATTTTTCGCAGTTTTGGCTTTTTGAGTCAACCACTGCTATAGCCTTATCCGGGACTGCACGTATCAGTGATGAGGCGTGCGGCCACAGGTTCCGACAATCGGAATCAAGAAGAACGCTCCTGGAGGAGTTTTACATGGCAATTGGCACCGTTAAGTGGTTCAACGCAGAGAAGGGCTTCGGCTTCATCGCTCCCGAGGATGGTAGTCCGGACGTTTTCGCCCACTACTCAGCAATCGCGAGCGGCGGCTACAAGTCCCTCGACGAGAACCAGAAGGTCGAGTTCGACATCACCCAGGGACCCAAGGGTCCCCAGGCGGAGAACATCCGCACCCTCTAGTCTTTGAGACTGTTGTAGTAACGAGAATGGCCCCGGCTCATGCCGGGGCCATTCTCATTGAGCGGCTCATTGAGCGGCTCATTGAGCGGGGCGAGACTCTCAGCGCAGTTTGCGCACGTGGTCGATGCGCGCCTGCAGCTGCGTCACTGTCGCCTGGGCGACGGCCGGGCCTCCGCACACACGCCGCAACTCTGCGTGGATGATGCCGTGCGGTTGACCAGACAGCTTGGCTCGCGCGCCCACGAGGCCATTGAGCACCGTGCGCTGGTCCTTCAGCGTGCGGTAGAGCGGCGGCGGGGTGCGCTCCTGAAGCGGAAGCGCGAGCTCACGGGCGCGCGAGCGGCGCGACTGACGCGCCTGTCGCTGCGTGAGCAGGTCGCGCAGCTGATCTGGCTCGAGGATTCCCGGGATGCCGATGAAGTCCTGCTCTTCCGCACTGCCGATCGCGGCGGCGAAGCCAAACTCTGCGCCGTCGAACAGCACGCGGTCGAAGTTGGCGTCAGACTCAATCGCCTTGAAGGTGAACTCGTCGCTGAGCCGCTCTGAGGCGCTCTCAGCGCGGTTCTCCGCGTCGAGCAGCTCATCGTCGAGTAGTTGCTCCCCCGTGTCCCTATCGAGCGCGTGATCGCGTTCGCGCTCGAGCTCTGCCGCGAGGGTGAGCAGCGATGGCACGCTCGGCACGAAGATGCTCGCCGTCTCGCCCCGACGGCGGGCGCGCACGAAGCGGCCAACCGCCTGAGCGAAGTACAGGGGCGTCGATGCGGAAGTGGCGTACACACCGACCGCAAGCCGGGGCACATCCACGCCCTCTGACACCATGCGCACCGCAACGAGCCAGCGCTGGTTGCCGTGTGCGAAGCTCTCAATGCGTGCGCTGGACGCCTTTTCATCGCTGAGCACAATGACGGGCTTTTCGCCGACAATGCGCTCCAGGATCGCCGCGTACGCCCTCGCGGTCGCCTGGTCTGTAGCGATGACCAGCCCACCGGCGTCTGGCACCTGTTCGCGCACTTCGGTCAAGCGGCGGTTGGCCGCCGCAAACACCGCGGGAATCCACTCGCCTTCCGGGTCAAGCGCCGTGCGCCAGGCCTGGGCGGTGACATCTTTCGTGTCCCCTTCGCCGAGGCGCGCCACCATTTCGTCGCCCATGCGGGTGCGCCAGCGCATCTTGCCCGCGTAGGCCATGAACAGCACTGGCCGCACGACACCGTCGGCCAGCGCGCGGCCGTAGCCGTAGTTGTAGTCGGTCAACGACGTGCGGATGCCGTGATCATCGGGCGCGTAACTCACGAACGGAATCGGCGAGCTGTCACTGCGAAACGGAGTGCCGGTGAGCGAAAGCCTGCGCGTCGCCCCCTCGAACGACTCACGAATCGCGTCCCCCCAGCTCAGCGCGTCTCCGCCGTGGTGGATTTCGTCGAGGATCACCAGCGTGCGCCCCGACTCGGTGATCGTCTTGTGCAGGCTGGCCTTGATCGCCACTTGTGCGTAGGTGACCGCGAGTCCGTGAAAACGACGACCGCCGAACGCATCGCCGTTTCGGTACTCAGGATTCAACCGGATGCCGACCCGGTGAGCCGCGTCCGCCCACTGCCGCTTGAGGTGCTCGGTCGGTGCGACCACGGTGACCCGGTCAACCACGCGTCGCGCAATGAGTTCAGTTGCGAGCCGGAGCGCGAAGGTTGTCTTGCCAGCGCCCGGGGTCGCCGCCGCGAGAAAATCGCGCGGCTCGGTTTCAAAGTACGAGTCGAGCGCCTCGGCCTGCCACGCGCGCAGCTTATCGGCGGTGCCTCGGGCCGCGCGCTCTGGGTAGGACGGCGAGAGATGCTCTGCCGCGAAGGTTCCGACGCTGACCACTGCCGTGCGACTCTCTGGAATCACGGGAGTCGTCACGTGTAGAGACTTTAGTCGACTCCACTGTCACTGGAATTTAGCTCGTCGCGTAGCTGCCTCTCGATCGAGCGACGCCCACCGTGGCCGAGCAGCGACGCCGGGATCACTGCGCCGCGACCGAAGCGCGTGCTCGCCTCATCCATGACGCCTTCGGCTTCGGCCCAGGTTTCATCCGTGCTCCACAACGTGCTTGCGCCGCCGAGCGCGAGCTGCTCTGCCCGAACGCCGATGAGGCGAATCGGGTCGTGTCTGGTCAGCGCTTGATACAGCACCATCGCCTCCTCAAAGATTCGACGACCGGTCGAAGTTGGGTCGGCGATCGTCTTCGAGCGTGTGATCGTGGTGAAGTCGTCGTAGCGAACCTTGATCGAGATTGTGCGGCTCGACATTCCCGCCTGGCGTAGTCTCACGGCGACCATCGCCGAGAGGCGAAGCAACTCGCGACGAATCACGCGCTCGTCGCTCACATCGATCGCGAACGTCTCTTCGTGCCCGATGCTTTTCTCTTCGGCGCGGGGCTGAACGGCGCGCGGGTCGCGCCCCCACGACAGCTCGTGCAGCTTGACGGCGGCTGCCGCTCCGAGTATCCGCTGCAACTGCGGCAACGGCACAGCGGCAAGCTCGCCGATCGTGTGCAATCCCTGGCTCTTCAGCGATTGCTCGGTCTTCGCTCCAACGCCCCAGAGCTGCGATATCGGCAGCGGATGCAGAAACGCGATCGTCCCATCACGCGGCACGACGAGCAGCCCATCGGGCTTCGATCGCCCAGAGGCGAGTTTGGCGACGAACTTGGTGTGCGCTGCACCGACGCTGCAGACGAGCCCGGTCTCTGCGCGCACCCGCTCGCGCAGCAGCGTTGCAACCGCGATCGGGCTGCCGAGCAGCTTGCCGGCCCCCGCGACGTCAAGAAAACCCTCGTCGATGCCGAGCCGCTCGACCCTCGGAGTCAGGTCATCGAAGATCGCGAACACCTGCCGCGAAAAGTATTGGTAGCGCTCGAAGTGCGGTTCGAGCACGATCGCCTGCGGGCACCGTCGCTTGGCGAGGGCGAGCGGCATCGCGGAGTTTACGCCGAACGCACGCGCCTCGTAGGTTGCCGCGGTGACGACAGACCGAACTCCGTCGTGGGCGACGATGACCGGTTTGCCACGTAGGTCTGGCCGCTCGAGCAACTCGACTGAGGCGAAAAATGCATCGAGATCGGCGTGCAAGATAGTGGCGGTCGAGTCATCGACCCCGGCGGCCGACTGCTGCCGCGCACTGCCGTCTTGTTTGCCCACGGTGCGATTGTCTCAGCATCCAGGCGTTAAACGCGTTCGCGCCCGGCGACAACCGGGCGCGAACAAGCTAGCTGACGATCAGGCGCGTCGTGAACCTCGAGTAAAGAGGCCGTAGAGCAGCAGTACGAGAATCGCTCCACCGATCGCGAGAAGCCAGGTTCGGAGTTCAAAGAATCCGCCGAGCGGGACTGAGAACAGCGCGCTACCAATGAAACCACCAAGCACGGCGCCGACGATGCCGAGCACGATCGTGATCAGCCATCCACCGCCCTGCGTTCCTGGCAAAATCGCCTTAGCGATAGCGCCAGCGATGAGTCCAAGCAGAATCCATCCAATGATGTCCATTGACGACCTCCCAGTCGTTCACAATTCGGCCCCGAATCTCGGTGCCGTGTCTACCATGCCATACCCCTCGTTCGGGGCGCGGGAGAATCGACTGTGTGTTAGCTGTACGTTAGCTGCACCCTCGGTGATCGCAACCGACGATTGGTGAAACACTGGAAAGCATGAGCAGCGACCACCCCTGGGCCAGATTCGTCGCGATCGGCGACTCGTTCACCGAAGGCATCGGCGACCCAGAGCGGGCATCCCCCGGCGGAAACCGCGGCTGGGCTGATCGGGTTGCAGAGGTACTTGGTGACGGCACAAACGACTTTGCCTACGCCAACCTCGCGATCCGCGGACGGTTGCTGCAGCAGATTATTGACGAACAGGTAGAGCCGGCGCTCGCGCTGGCGCCAGACCTCATCTCGATCTCGGCGGGAGGCAACGACATCATCCGGCCTGGTAGCGACCCGGATGAGGTGGCCTCGCGCTTCGAGCACGGCCTCACGCGCCTGGTCAGCGACGGGGCGACCGTCGTCATGTTCAACGGTCCCGATATCGGCATGACTCCGGTGCTCGGCCGCGTGCGGGGCAAGGTCGCCATCTACAACGAGAACCTGCGCTTCCTCGCCAAAAAGTACGACGCCATCGTCGCCGACATGTGGGCGCTACGAGAACTGCAAGACACGCAGATGTGGGCCCCAGACCGACTGCACTTCTCCCCCATCGGCCACCACACAATTGCGCGCATGGTGCTCGATGCACTCAATGTCGAAAACGACCTCGACCCGGAGGTGCCAGAAGCGACACCCCAACGGCCATGGCGTCAAGCACGCACGGAGGACGCTATTTGGGTTCGCGAGCACTTGGCACCGTGGGTGATTCGACGCCTTCGGCATCAGTCCAGCGGTGACAACGTGAGCGCAAAGCGCCCGGAGTACTAGAAGCCCTAGCGGCCGTACCGCATCGCCGAAGGGCAATCGAACGCGTTGACGCCCGCCTTGAGCCCGACCCGGTTGAGATAGTCGAGCACGATCGCCTGAGCACGGAAATACCCGTTCTCGGTGTACGTGATCTCTCGTGCTTGGCAGTACTCACGCACGATCTCGTTGGCCTTGCGAAGGTGCGTGCGAGGCATGTTGGGAAACAGGTGGTGCTCGACTTGGTAGTTGAGGCCGCCCATGAAGATATTCATGAACCAGCCGCCCTTGATGTTGCGGCTGGTTAGCACTTGGCGACGCAGGAAGTCGACTTTGCTATCGGCTTCGAGAATCGGCATGCCGATGTGGTTAGGGGCGAAGGAGGCGCCCATGTAGAGCCCGAAGATGCCGAGCTGCACGCCGAGGAAGGCGAAGGCCATTCCAAGCGGCATGAATGCGAACACCGCGGCGAGGTAACTCACGTTACGCACCATGAGCAGCGCAATCGAGAAGGCGCGTTTGTCAACCTGGCCACGCGAGAAGACCGTCTTATACGCGTAGCGATGCAGGTTGATTCCTTCGAGCAACAAAGCCGGAAAAAAGAACCACGCTTGACGTTCGGTGAACTTCGCGTTGAGACCCTTGGCCTTCTGCGCATCTTCGTCGAGGAAGACGAAAAAGTCAGGCTCAATGTCTGGGTCTTTCGAGACCGTGTTCGGGTTGCCGTGGTGGCGAGTGTGCTTGTTCATCCACCACGAGTAGCTCATGCCAACGAAGAAGTCAGCGAGAATACGCCCGGCAATCTCGTTCGTCTTGCCCGACTCGAAGATCTGGCGATGCGCGGCTTCGTGGCCGAGAAACGCGTACTGCGTGAAGATCAGTCCGAGTGCCGCGGCGATAAGCAACGAGTACCAGGTGTTGTGCAAAAACGCGAAGCCAACCCACGCACCGATAAGTGCGAGGGTGATCACGCCGAAGTTAACGAAGTAGAACACCCGGCTGCGGCGAAGCAAACCAGCGTCCCGCACCGTGTGCATCAGGGCCGCGAACTCCGAGACGGGGTTCACGACACCACGGGGGCCCGTGCGCACAACTCGTGAAATGGAGATGCCAGTAGCGGCAGAGTCTGCACTCGACACAGGGCCTCGATCGTAAAGCTCGACTTCCCAGCCGAGGTGGAGCATGAGCGAGCGCCCAACGGATGTTGCCAGCATATGCGTTGATGCTGAGAAAGGCATGCACAGCCGCACCCCTATAACCGGGGTGGAATGTTCGTATTTAGAACAACTCTGCCGGATGTGTCAGTCGCCACCATCCGCCAGGGTCGTCAATCTCGTTCTCCAGCTCGAGCGGCACATCGACAGTGTGCGTGCCGACAGTGAAAAGGAGGCTTCCGACCGCGACTCCAGCCTGCTCGAGCGTGATCGGTCGCGCTTCCACCAGCAGCGTGATCGGAGTGTCTGCCCACGCAACGATCGTGGCGTCGGCGGTCGCCACCACATCCGATGCGTCGCCCCACTCGGTCGAGTAGCGAGCGTACTCCGTACCCTCAACAGTCAGCTGCACTTCGCGAAATCCGCTCTGCGCTGTACTCAACAAGGCCACGGCATCGCGATTGAGGCTCGGATGGTCATCCCCGCCGAGAATCACACCGATGACCGTGACCATCGTGCCGGCGATCTCATAGTCGGCCGCAAAGAGAAGGCACGCGCCCGCCTCATCGAGGGTGCCCGTCTTGATTCCGCGCACTCCCGCAGAGCCGAGCAACTCGTTGGTGTTGTCGATCTCGCCGACGTGCGCAATCGAGATGCGCTGCGTCATTACCAACTCGGAGACGACCGGGTCGGCGATTGCGATCTTGCCAAGCTCGATCAGGTCGCTCGCTGTCGACGTGTTCTCTGGGTTCATGCCCGTTGCGTCGGTCAGCGTCGTGTCGTCAAGGCCGTGCGCGGCAAGCCAGTCGCGAGCAATGGGCAGAAATGCCTCTTCTGAGCCGAACGCCCAGTTGACCAGGGTCGCGGTGTAGTTGTTGGCGGACGCAACAAGGGTCAGCTGCAGCAGCTGGTGTTCGCTGAACACGAGGCCGGCCTTCACCGGCTCCACCTTTCCATTGCGGGCGACGTACGAATTGTAGAGGGCGGAGTCGGTCGCCGTCGTGGTGATCTCTGGCCCCTGCTCCCCCTGGCTCAACGGCTTCGCCTCGAGCACGACGAGCGCCGTGATCACCTTGGTTATCGAGGCAATCGACTGCGGCTCGACCGCGCCACTCGACGCGAGAACGCCCGGGTATCCAATCGCGCCGATCGCGCTTGCGCCGTAGCCTGGCCAATCGAGCTGCACCGCGGCGGTGACAGGAGCCTGCCAGGGCAGAACCGCTGCGGCGCTCGCGCTGAGCGGCGCCAGCAAGGTGAACGGCAGGTAGATGCCAGAGGCGAGCAGCACCGCGAGCCCGCCGAAGACTGTCACCCGACGGCGGCGAAGAATCTGGCGTCGGGTCAGTGGCACCCGACCATGCTAGTTGGGCGTGTTGGCTGCGGCAGCTACCGTGGGTGGCGAAGCGCGTACAACGCCACGGCAGAGGCAGCCGCCACGTTGAGCGAGTCAACCCCGTGCCCCATCGGGATGGTGACAACCGTGTCTGCGTGCTCTAACGCCATGCGCGAGAGGCCGTCTCCTTCTGCGCCGAGCATGAGAGCGATGCGTTCCGGGGGGTTCGCGGCGAAGGCGTCGAGAGTGACCGCGGCGTCCGAGAGGGCGAGAGCGGCGAGATGAAAGCCTGCCGCTTTCAGCAACTCTCCGGCGAGCGGCCAGTCGGGCAGGCGCGTCCACGGCACTTGAAGCACGGTTCCCATGCTCACGCGAACCGAGCGGCGGTAGAGCGGGTCGGCGCAGCGCGGGGTGACGAGCACGGCATCCGCGCCAAGCCCTGCGACCGATCGGAAGATCGCGCCAACGTTGGTGTGGTCGACGACGTCTTCGATCACCACCACGCGGCGAGCCTCAGCCAGCAGGGCGGCCGGGTCGGGTAGCGGCGGCCGATTCATTGACGCGAGCGCGCCACGATGCATGTCGAAGCCGGTGAGGCCGCGCAAGAGCTCTGCCTCACCGATGAAGACGGGTATGTCAAAGGGTTCAAGCAGCGCACTGACCTCTGGCAGCCACTTCTCGAGCAGAAGCGCAGATCGCGGCAGATGGCCGGCGGCTATCGCCCGAGCGATGACCTTGGCTGACTCCGCCATATAGATGCCGTCAGCGGGTTCGCTGAGGCGCCGGAGGGCGACATCGGTGAGTCCTTGGTAGTCGCGCAGCTCTGGAGCAGCGATCTGCGTGATGCGAGTGATGCGCACAAGTCTCCCTTCTCTCAGCCCCCCGAAACATATCCGAAAACTGCGCTGTCTAGTCTTGGGCTACCAGCAGTGGGAGGAGTCACGATGTCGTTGTCCCAGTCCGTCGCCGTCGACGACCTCGCACCGGCCGCCCTCGCCCAGCTCGATCAGGCGGTCGCGCTGCTGAGCGGTCGAACTGCCGCGGTGCTGACCGGCGCTGGAGTGAGCACAGACTCCGGCATTCCCGACTACCGCGGCGAGGGTGCGTCGAAGCGCAGCCCGATGACCTTCCAGCAATTCATCGCTGACGCGCACTACCGCAAGCGCTACTGGGCGGGCAGCCACCTCGGCTGGAACCACTTCAATTCGGCAACCCCCAACACCGGTCACCGCGTGCTCGCAGAGCTCGAAGAGTCTGGATTCGTCAACGGCGTGATCACCCACAACGTCGACGGACTGCACCTGCGGGCCGGATCGCAACGAGTCGTCGATCTACACGGCACCATGGACAAAGTGGGCTGCCTCACCTGCGGCCAGTCGTTCGCGCGCGTCGACGTCGCGCACCGCATCGGAGCGGCGAACCCCTGGCTCGAGGCGATTGCGACCGACTACAACCCCGACGGCGATGCCCAACCCTCGGCATTTGATGACTTCGTCACGCCCGACTGCACGGTGTGCGGCGGAGTGCTCAAGCCAGACATCGTGTTCTTCGGCGAGTTCGTGCCAGTCGAAAAATTCAGCGAGGCCACGGCTCTGGTCAGGCGAGCCGACGCTCTGATCGTCGCTGGCTCGTCTCTCGTCGTCAACTCAGGCATCCGGCTGATTGAGCAGGCGCGTCGTCGGCGCATCCCGCTCGTGGTCATCAACCGCGGTGAGACTAAGGGCGATAAGCAGGCGGAGGTTAAGATTGACGCTGGCACCTCAGAGACGCTGCTCGCACTGCAGGAGCGACTGACCAGCTAGCCGCCGCACGCACCACCGCGGTCAGCCACTGACCCGGAAGGATTGCGCGTGACACTGCTCTACCTTGTGCGACACGGTGAAACCGACTGGAATCGCGCCCGTCGCATTCAGGGCAGCACCGACATCGTGCTCAACGACCGCGGTCGAGAGCAAGCAGTTGCGTCTGGTCGATTATTGGCCAGCCGCGAGTGGGACGCCATCTACGCGAGTCCACTTTCTCGCGCTTTCGAGACCGCTAGCATCATCTCCGCCGAAGTCGGGCTCGGTGAGCCCACCGTCGTCGAGGCGATCGTCGAGCGCAACTACGGCGAGGCGGAGGGCCTCACCAGAGAAGAAATAGATCGCCGGTTTCCCGACGGCACAGTCGTGACCGGACGCGAATCCCGCGAAGCGGTCACCGATCGCGCCCTCACCGCCCTGCACGCTCTCGCCGCGGCGCATCCGGGCGAGGCGCTTATCGTCGTCAGCCACGGCGGACTGATCAGGTGTGTACTCAACGCGGTCGGCCGCTCCCCCATCACCGATCCGATTCGCAACGGATCGGTGCACAGTTTCAGGCACGCCGACGGTGGGCTAGAACTCATCGCCTTCGATGACCCGATCGAGCTGGAGTCGCTTGACCCGGCCGCCGACGAACTCGAGGCGCAGAACGCGATCGAGGGACGCGAGTCAGTCG
This sequence comes from Actinomycetes bacterium, assembly GCA_031421055.1. GTDB lineage: Bacteria > Actinomycetota > Actinomycetes > Actinomycetales > Microbacteriaceae > Conyzicola. The sequence goes on from JANONY010000186.1 coordinate 26,219, forward strand.
ATTTCAGGAACTAGCTTTGCCCCGTCGATGAAATCCGCAATGAGTTGCGCGGCAACGCGCGGCACTTCGTAGTGGATGAGGTGCCCAACCCCGGGAATCGTGTGCAGCTCAGAGCTAGGGATGCGCGCCGCGAGCGCCTCGAGGTGTCGCACAGCGGTAATCGGATCCTTCTCCGCACCAATCAGCAGCGTCGGCATCGTGATCTTCTCTGCAAAGTCGCCGACCGTGTAACTCACCGAGGCGTCGAAGGAGTCGACCACCGATTGGCGCGAGGCGAACCGGCCGAAGTAGGTGTGGTGCTGGTCGTGAATCCAGCGGCGCAGCGCCTTGTCTTTCGTCTCGGCGAGCTTGATGCTCATGCCGCGAATGACCGCCCAGTTGCTCAGCTGCCAGTAGCCGACGCGTTCTGGCACCCTGAGCGAGGTGCGGTAGAAGAGCATCGTCAGGCGGGTGAGAAACGCGCTCGGTCCCTCCAGCGCCGGCACCGCGATCGGGTTGATGAGAATGAGTTTCGGCGGCTTCACGAGGTCATGGCCGATGGCATAGCTGGTGACAATCGAGCCGAACGAGTGGCCTAGCAGCACGTCATCCGACGATTTGATGATGCGCAAAAATTCTGCGAGCCAGCGCGCGTAGCTGTCGATGCTGTGACCGGCCGGCAGTTCACCCGATTCGCCGAATCCAGGCAGATCAGCGCCGATGAAGCGCACGTTGGCAAACTGGGCGATGACCGGTTCTAGGCCGTGGTGTTCGCCGCGGTAGCCGTGCGTGACGACGATTGTCACCGCGGCGTCCTCCGGCCCGTACACCCAGTAGTGGGTCTCGCTGCCGAGTACGGTGGCGACCTCCTCACGAATCGGCATGGCGTCGAGGAGTTTGGCGTAGGGCGAGAAGACTGGCACCATCCCAAGTTTAGGCACTCGGCGTGCGCCTAGACTCGTAGCTGGCCACGCACACGACCACTACGCCGGAGGATCGCTTGTCGTTTACTGCCCCGCTTCAACTGCCTGGCCTAGCTCTCGATCCCCACTGGTACAAGCGTGCAGTCTTTTACGAAGTGATGGTTCGCTCGTTTCTCGATAGCAACTCTGACGGTTCGGGCGACCTTGCCGGCCTAATCTCGAAGCTCGACTATCTGCAGTGGCTCGGCGTTGACGCGCTGTGGCTTCCGCCGTTCTTCCAGTCACCGTTGCGCGACGGCGGCTATGACGTCGGCGACTACACGTCGATCCTGGCCGAATTCGGCACCCTCGATGAGTTTCGAGAGCTCGTCACGAAGGCGCACGAACGCAATATGCGCATCATCATCGACCTTCCGCTGAACCACACGTCGGATGCGCACGACTGGTTTCAGCACTCGCGCTCCGATCCCGACGGCCCATACGGCGACTTCTATCACTGGAGCGACACCGACGAAAAGTTCGCCGATGTGCGCATCATCTTCACCGATTACGAAGACAGCAACTGGGCGTTCGATTCTGTGCGGCGCCAGTTCTACTTCCACCGCTTCTTCACGCACCAACCTGACCTCAACTTCGAAAACCCCGCGGTCGTCGACGCGGTCTTCGACATCGTGCGTTTCTGGCTCGACCTAGGCGTCGACGGCTTCCGACTCGATGCCGTGCCGTACTTCTTCGTCTCCGAAGGCGGCACGGGTGAGGGCGAGCCGCCGACGCACGAGTTTCTTAAGAAGCTGCGCGCCATGGTCGACTCGCATTACCCCGGCCGCGTCATGATTGCCGAGGCGAACCAGTGGCCGAACGAGGTCGCCGCGTTCTTCGGTACCAACGAGGAGCCGGAGTGCCACATGGCCTTCGACTTTCCCGTCATGCCCCGCATCTTCTACTCGCTCCGCTCGCAGCAGGCCAGCGAACTCGTACGCGTGTTGTCTGAGCACACGCACGTGCCCGAGGGCGCGGGTTGGGGCGTTTTTCTGCGCAATCACGACGAACTCACCCTCGAGATGGTGACCGAGGAATACCGCCAAGCAATGTACGGCTGGTACGCCTACGACCCGCGGATGCGTGTCAACGTCGGAATCCGCCGCCGCCTTTCTCCGCTGCTCGACAACAGTCGCGCCGAGTTGGAGCTCGCGCACGCGCTGCTGTTCTCGCTGCAGGGTTCGCCGTTTCTGTACTACGGCGACGAGATCGGCATGGGCGACAACATCTGGCTGCCCGACCGCGACGCCTCGCGAACGCCAATGCAGTGGACCCCAGACCGCAATGCCGGCTTCTCGTCGGCCGACCCTGGCAAGCTCTACCTTCCCGTTGTGCAGTCGCTCGTGTACAACTACCACCACGTCAACGTGGAGTCTCAACTTGCCCAGTCACGCTCGTTGCTGCAATGGATCCGCAACGTCAACCACGTGCGCAAACTGCACCCGGCGTTCGGACACGGCACTCTTCGCGTGGTCGAGACGAACCACGAA